>JAQTVL010000181.1 GCA_028706835.1 Phycisphaerae bacterium
TAGAACAGCAGCACCCAGAGTTGGCCGAGCGGGTTCGCCGGCATCTGCCGCGCGATCCGCCGCGACCAGCCAGCCGTCTCCGTCGCCGCCCCGACCGCAGCCACGTAGACCAGCAGGCTCGTCCAGCCCATGCCGTTGCAGAACGCCTGGTAATCGATCCCGCTGTCGCGCATCCACAGCACCAACCCCGTCTGCACCACGAGCACCACCAGGAACGCCACCCGCGACCGGGTCGCGCGGTTGGCCGTCCCGAACATCAGCGAGTTCACCGTCATCTGGTGATAGAACCACGTCCACGCCGCAACGCCCACTGCCATCCCCGCCCACACCCGCCCTTCGATGTGCAGCGCGGGCCGGCCGGCGAACATCAGCAGCCCGACGCCCGCGCCGATGCCGTAGAGCGTGCCGATCCCGCAGAACAGGATCAGCAGGATCAGCCCGATGTTCGACCGCCCCGCCGACCCGCTGACGCTGGCCCACCAGATCGACGCCATCAGCGTCAGCACGCCGTAGAGCAGGATGACGCCGACGACGGTGAGGATGGAGATGATGTCCACGCCGCGGAGCAGGAAGCTCATCGCCATGAACGGCACGATCACCGCCACGTAGAGCGACAGTTGCAGGGCCGCCCCGAACAGCTTTCCGCGAACGATCCGCCGGGCGTCCAGCCCGCTGACCAGCAGGACCTCCATCGTCTGCTGCTCGCGTTCCGCCATGAACGACCGGAACGCCATGACCGGCATGAACAGGAACGCGACGACGACCATGCACCCCGCCAGCACGTAGAACAGCGTGCCCCCGACGTTCGACTCGTCCCTGCCGAGCAGCGCGATGCAGGTCGACAGCACCATCAGCCCCGCCAGCAGCAGCCCATAGATGATAAGGAACCCCCGGTTCCGCATCCCCTGCCGCACCTCCTTGACGAGAATCGGATTGCTCCGATCATCAAACGCGGAGGCAAAATTGATAATTACCTGCTTCATGCGGCGCCCGATCCAAGTATCGAATGACGAATATCGAATGAGAAGACCGGCCACACGCCTGCGCCGCCGCCTCTTCGCCGTTTGTGGAGTGCGGTATCGCAGCTACCGCTTTGGCGCAACCAACGTCGTGCCCTCGCCCGAAAGCGGGAGCTGTGCTCCCGCACTCCACAAACAGACGGACGCCGTTCACATTCGTCATTTGTCATTCGACATTCATTCGTCATTCGTGGATTCGTCATTCGACATTCGCCCCTCATTGCACTCCCCCATCCGTCAGTGCCATGAACAAATCCTCCAGGTCCTCCTCCTCCACCGCGAATCCGATCACCGGCAACCCCGCGCCCACCAATCTCGCCAGCAGCGACGCCAACTGCTCCGGGCCGCCCACGTGCTCGCACGTCACTACGTGATCGCGAACCGTCACGTTCGTCACGTCCGGCTGCTCCAGCAACAGGCGCTCCGCCCAGTCCACCGCCCGAATCAGCCGAATGGTCAGCCGCTGCGTCAGCCGCGGGGCCGCAGTCGCCATCGCCACCGGCGCGTCCGCGCCCGTGCCGTCGAGCACCTCCGTCGCCATCGCCACCGGGGCCGACTGCTCCGCGCGGCGGACCCGCAGTTGCTCCTTGATCTGGTCCAATCGCCCTGCCGCCCGCACCGTGCCGCGCTCGATGATGACCGTCGTGTCGCACATCTCGCCCAGTTCGGTGAGAATGTGGCTGGAGATCAGCACCGCCTTGCCGTCAGCCGCCAGTTCCCGCAGCAGTTCGCGCAGCTCGATGCGTGCCCGCGGGTCCAGCCCCGCCGCCGGCTCGTCGAGGATCAGCACGTCGGGGTTGTTGATAAGCGTCCTGCCCAGGCTCAGCCGCTGCCTCATGCCTTTGCTCAGCGCCCGCGTGTCCTTGTCGGCGATGGTGTCCAGTTCGGTAAAGCTCATCACCTGCCGCACCGCGTCCAGCCGCTTCTTGCCGCGCAGCTTGTAGGTGCGGGCGAAGAAGTCGAGGTATTCGCGGACGGTCAGGTCGGCGTAGGTCCCGTAGCTGTCAGGCATGAACCCGATGTGCGGCCGGACGCGGTCGGGGTAATCGACCACGCTGACCCCGTCGAAGAGCGCATCCCCGCGGTCCGGCAAGTCCAGCGTCGCCAGCACCCGCATGGTCGTCGTCTTGCCCGCCCCGTTCGGCCCGATGAACCCGCAAATCTGCCCCGACTCCAGCCGGAAACTGACATCATCCACCGCCCGCACCGGCCCGAAACTGCGGAACAGATTCTTCACTTCGATGACCATGGTCGGACTCCTTAACGCCCCGGCGAACTCGCACCCCGGCCGACGAGGACCGGCGAAATGTCGAATGTCGAATTCCGAATGCCGAATGAATGACGAAACAACAATGACGAATGCCGACCGCACCGACACGTCACCGCAGCCTCGGCCGTTCTTCGCCGTTTGTGGAGTGCGGTAGCGCAGCTACCGCTTTCCGCGGACAGCACCGCGTCGCCCAAGCCAAAGCGGGAGCTGCGCTCCCGCACTCCACAAACAGACGGACGCTCTTCGCATTGGCTATTCGTCATTTGGCTATTCGTCATTGGACATTCATTCGTCATTCGGAATTCGTCATTCGTCATTTCGCCACTTCATACCTCCCCCCCACCACATGCACCGCGTTCGCCTGCTTGATCTTCTTCGGGCCGCTGTGCTCGAACAGCGGGCCGTCCGTCTCCGCGATAAATGTGCCGGGCAACAGCCCCAGCCGGCTGGCCAGCGGCACCCGGCAGAAATCCCGCTGCTTCACCACGTCCATCTCGGTCTGGCTCCGCTTGGCTAACAGCGTGACCGTCTGGCCGTCAGCCACGTTTTCCGCCTCGAACGCATGGGCGCCGTCGCTGGTCCTCAGCACCAGCTTGCGGATCCGCACGCCCAGGTTGTTCGTCATCGTCAGCGACGACTCCCCGGCCTTGTTGACCGTCAGCCGCTGCCGGGCCGGCTCCACCGCCAGCGTCACCCACTGCACGTCGTCGCGGGCGGGCGCCCAGCCGTCCAGCGCCTGCTCCGCGGTCCAGTCCACCTGGCGGGCGCGGGGCTGGCCGGGGTTCACCGGAAAGACCGCGACGTTCTGCTCGAACCGGACCACCCCCGGCGACCAGCCGGCATACATCGATTGCCGGGTCAGCGTGACCGCCTGCCCCCGCCCGGTCAGCACCGACACGGTCGCCACCTGGCCCTTGATGCCCAGCCCCTCGAACAGCAGCGCGTAAAGCACGATCGCCCCGACAGTAACCAGGGCGATCAGCGGGACCGTCACCAGCATCAGATACTGCTTCTTCTTGCGGTGCAGCAGGAAGTAGTTCACCGGGCCGACGACGATGGTAAACGCGAACATCAGGATAAGGAACGCATTGACCGGCGGCTCGCCGACGCCCGGCGGCTTGAACTCCGCCAATTTGTCCTTGTTGTCCTCCCCGCCGTAGCTGTAGCGGGAGTGGCTGGGCGACTCGGGCGTGCCGGTAAAGCCCAGTTGCGACCTGAAGTCGCCGCTTTCCTGCTTGATCCGCTCAACCAACGCCTCGCCGTCGGTGCCCGTGGCTTCGAGCACCTTCAACGCTTTGGGGGCGAAGAACAGGCCGCCAAGACCGAGGCGGTACCCGGCCAAGTCGAACGTCGTCTCAACAAGGTCGCCTCCGGCAGCACTCCTGCTGATGCCCGTCTGAGCTATCCGTTGCGGCGGGTTATCGCCCGAGAAGAACAGCTTGACCACGGACTCAGCCTGAGCGGCTGGCACGTCGCAGATGATCATCATGCCCCCAGCCGCCACCCAGTCCACCAGCGGCGTCCGTTGCTCGGGTGCCAGGCCCGTCAGCGTAGCGACGTCGAGGATCACCGCCGACAACGCCGTGTAGCCAAGCCAGGAATCCGGCAGTTGCTGCGGATCGCTGACCAGCGTGGCGTTGTCCCGGCTGGAACCGCTGCCGGAGCCGTACCGGCTGCTGCCCGCGGACAATTTTGTGCTCAGCTCGTTGGCCAGCGTGACGAGTTCTCGCGGGCCGACAATCACCGCGTTGGCGTGGACATTCGACCCGCTGGAGCCGCCGTAGCCGTAGTAGCTGGAGTGCCGCTCCAGGTCGAACCGGGGGCTTTTCAAATCGACCGGCTCGCCGTCCACCGTCACCTTCACCTCGCCCGACGCGCCGTCGTCCACCACCGGCCAGAGCAGCGTAAATCGGCTGACCGCCTTGGCCGGCACGTCCACCGCCCGCCGCACCTGCCGCACCGACTGGTTGTTGGAATCCCCCTCAGCCGTGACCACCACGCGGCAGGCCGACGAGTGCGCGCTGGCGACGGTGACGCGGATGGGAAAATACCCGCCCACGAGGTCCCGAGGCCACTCCGTGTCGACCGAAACGCTGACATTGTCCTTCGCCGCGGCGAAGGCGCCGCTCGGCCAGGCCAATGCCGCCGCAAGCAAACCGAACACCCCGAGCGTTCGTAGTCTTTTCACGCGGGTCCTCCGCCACAACGCCGTCAGTCACCGTGTCTTCGCCGTTTGTGGAGTGCGGTAGCGAAGCTACCGCTTTCGTGTGCAGCTAACGCACAGCGACTCCCCAAAGCGGGAGCTGCGCTCCCGCACTCCACGAAAAGACATTCATCCGTCGCCCGCCCAGCGACGTCTTGTCTCTATTCTGACTTCTTCCTCTTCTCACTTCCGGCTCAATTCCTCCGGCATCTCCTGCTCCAACTCGCCCAGGCTGGCCAGGATCGATCGCACCACCGATCGCCCGTCGATGTTCTCCAGCCGCGCCGAGTAGTCCATCACCAGCCGATGCGCCACCGCCGGCTCCGCCAGCGCCCGAACCTCGTCGAAGCCGACGTTCGGCTTGCCGCGCAGCAGCGCCAGCGCCCGGCCGGCCGACGCCAGCGCAATCGCCGCCCGAGGGCTGGCGCCGAACTTCACGTGCGCCGCCGGCCCCGTCGTCGCCCCGCCGTCGCGATGCGTCGCCGTGACCAGCCGGGATATGTAGTTCGCCACCGCCGGCGGCAACGCCACCTGGTCCACGATCGCGAACGCCTCCCCCAACTCCTCCGCGGACAGCACGGCCGACAGCGCCGGCGGCTGACCGGCCTGCCGCGTGGTGATGATCGCCTCGAGCACCTCCGTGCTGGCGGCGGCCACGTCGAGCTTGAGCATGAACCGGTCGATCTGGGCCTCCGGCAGCGGATACGTGCCCTCCAGTTCGATCGGGTTCTGCGTGGCCAGCACGAAGAACGGCGCGGGCAGGTCGTGCGTCGTGCCCAGCACCGTCACGCGGCGCTCCTGCATCGCCTCCAGCAACGCCGACTGCGTCTTCGGGCTGGCGCGGTTGATCTCGTCCGCCAGCACCAGGTTCGCGAAGATCGGACCGGGGTGGAACACGAACCGCCGGCCGTCCGCCGATTCCTGAAGGATGTACGTCCCCGTGATGTCGCTCGGCAGCAGGTCCGGCGTGAACTGCACCCGCCGGAACCCCAGCCCCAGCAGCCGCGACAGCCCCTTGACCAGTTCCGTTTTGCCCAGGCCGGGCAGCCCTTCGAGCAGAATGTGACCGCGGGCCAGCAGCCCGACCACCGCCTGCTCCACCAGGTCGCGCTTGCCCAGGATGATCTGGTTGAGCCCCTCGACAACCCGGCCGACGAGTTCCTGGCCGCGCTGGATCTCGTCCTTGCTCAGAAGCTTCATCGCGACTCCTCGATGGTGTCAGTTCCCCGTGGAAAAGTAGCGCCGGATCGCCCCTCGATACGCCGGGCTGTAATCGTGCCGGTTCACCCGCCCGCCCGCCGTCGGGTCGTGCGACTCCGCCGCCCCGGACCCCCCGCTGCCCGGCTGGCCCGTCTGCGGATTGCCCACCGTCACGCCGACCACCTGCCCGGTCTTCTGATCGATCACCCCGCGCGGCAGCTCGCGCGGCTTGAACTTCATGCCGTCCGCCTTCCGCTCGTCCCCCCAGATCATCGGCGCGTCGCCCCGCCCGCGATTCACCCCGCCCCGGCCCCACCCGCCGTCGCCGTCGGGCGGCTGGCTGCCTTGCCCGTCGCCGCCCTTGTCCTTGCTGATGTCGTATTCCTGCTCCGGCTTGCCCGGCAGGTCGTAATCGTCCAGCCCCTTCTGGCCCGCCCCGCCGCCGCCCGACTGGCCGGCCGACCGCTGCCCGCTCGGACCCGCCTCGCCCTCGCCCCCCTGCTGGCACATCTCGCCCTCGCTCTGCTCGACGAACTTCTTCGCGTCCTCCACCAGCTTGGCCAACTCCTCCGGATCGCTCGGCAGCGGGTCCTTGCCCGCCGCCTGACGCTTCTCCAGCTCGCTCAACTGCCGCTTCAAGTCCGCCGGCGCGTTTTTCGACAGCGGGCTCTTGGCCAGCCGGCTCAGCGCCGCCGCCAGTTGCTTCGCCGACTCCGGCGACGCGCCGCTGCCCGCCGACGCCCCGCCCTTCATCTTGTCTAGCGCCCGGTCCGCCTGGCTCAGCGCGTGCCGCGCCTCCGCCAGCCGGTTGTCCAGCCGCTCGTTCGCCGCATCGAGCGCCTGCCAGTTCTTCTGGTCAAACGCCCCCGCCTGCTCGCCGGAAAGCTTCTCGATCGCCTCGGCGACCTCGCGCCGCTCCTGCTCGTCCAGCAGCCCGAGCTTGTCGATCTCCTCGAACTTGCTCTCCAGCCGGGCCACCGCCTGCCCGCCAATCGTGCTGAACCGCGCCTGCGCGCTCTCGCTGTCGCGCTGCGGCACGAACACCGCCGCCGCCAGAAACGCCGCCCATGGCAGCAGCCGCACCAGCCACCGCCCCGCCCGAAACCCGGGCAGCGGGCGGTCGCAACGGTCGATGATCGTCATCGCCGTCGGCGTCCACTCCGCCTGGCTCTCCGGGGCCACGTCCTGGAGCGCCAGCAGCAGCCCGCCGGCATCGGTTCGCCGATCCAGCCACCCCGCCGCCAGCGCCGGCGAGACCATCCGCCGCCGCGTCCGCAGCCAGGCCGCCACAAACGCCACGGGTGCCGACGCCCCCAGCAGCGGCAGCCACCGGTTGCCCCCCGCCCAGAACCCGCGCACCGCCAGCACCGACACCGCCGCCGCCACGCACCCGACCGCCAGGTGGAACCGCAGGCTGGCCAGGAACACAGCCGCGTTGCACCGCCGCCGCATCGCGTCGATTTGCCCTTGGATATCGTCGCTCATCGCCCGGCCCCCTTGTCCGCCTCGACCAGCAGCGTCAGGATCGCCTGCGCATAGAGCCGATGCCCGAAGTCGTTCGGATGGTTCACGCCGTTGCCCGTCATGTCGTGCCATCGCTTGCCCGTCGCCAGCATCGCCTCCCACAACGATGTCATGTCCGCCAGCGCCACGCCGGGCCCGGTCAGGCCGGCCAGCGCCTTTCGCTCGTTAGCGAACGCAGCCATGTTCAGCGCGGACCAGTCCGCATTGCCCAGCATCGGCGAGACGAGGACGAACTCCGCCTCCGCGTTCTCCTTGCGGACGACGTCCATGATGCCCTTGATGTTCTTCGCGAAGTCCGCCGCCGATCGCCCGGTGTCGTTCATCCCGTACGCAATAATCACCAAGTCAGGCTTCGTCGCCGCCACGCGCGGCGCGTCCGCCAGGCCGTTGGTGCACGACCACCCGCCGACCGCGAAGTTACGGAACGTGACCTTCGACCCGCAGGTCGCAGCCAATTGATCCGCGACCAGTTGCCCATAGCACGGCATCAGCGGCGGCACCTTCGTCATCCCGCTGGCGTTGTAGCCGGCAGAAATGCTGTCGCCGCTGAGGCAAACGGTAATCGCCTGGCCGGCCCGCAGCTTGCCGCGCGTCCCCGGCAGGTCCGCCGGCCCGCTCGTCGGAACGGCCCCAGCCCACTTATCGCCATGGGAATATGTCACCTCCGCCTGAAGCTTGTGGTAGTACGAGCCCTCCGCCCACAACAGGCAGGTCTTTGGATCGCCACGCTTGTGCGAAATCTTCGGCTGCTTCGAATCCGCCGCCGGGAACAGCCCCTCCGCCGTCACGAACGGCACGCGCGAGCCTTCCGGCAGCCGGATCGTCCGCGCCGCCTTGTCGACAACGAAGTCCTTGCCCTCAACGAACGCCGTCTCGCCGGTCGCACTGTGCAGCGAGATCACCTTGTCCGGCGCGAACAGCAGTTTCGCCTCTGGCCGGCCGCCCGCCGGCTGAACAAACAGCAACCCCTCGCGGGTCATGGTATCGGAGCGGTTCAGCCAGAAAGGATCGAGCAGGCCCAGCGGCGCGAGGTCGGGCTGGCT
>JAQTVL010000182.1 GCA_028706835.1 Phycisphaerae bacterium
GAAGTCCTCAACAACCACGTCACCGTCCTGACGGAGCAGGTACGGCCAAGGAATAGTTCACCGCGGACAGATCACTCACCGCCGATCAACACATTCTCGATTCGCAGGTGCGGGCTGCCCAGCCCCACTGGGAACGGCGATTGCCCGGCCTTGCCGCAGCCTCCGCCGCCGAACAACTTCAAGTCGTCGCCCATGCCGGAAATGTCCTTCATCGTCTGGAACAGGTTGCCCGCAACCACCACGTCGCGGACCATCTCGGCGAGTTGGCCGTTGCGGATCATCCGCCCGTAGGCGGCGGAGAAACTGAAATTCTCCAGCATCGTCTGGCCGCCGAACATGCCGCAGGCGTAGACCCCCTCCTTGATGCCGCCGATCAGTTCGTCGAACGTCGCCTGGCCGGGCGCGATGTAGGTGTTGCTCATCCGTACGACCGGGGCGTGCTGGTAGTTGATCGCGTAGCCGCTGCCCGTCGGCTGCTCGCCCATCAGTGCCGCCGTGTAGCGGCTGTGCAGCCGCCCGGTCAGCCGGCCCGCCGTAATCAGCGGCACCGACTTGGATCGTACGCCCTCGTCGTCGTAGCGATGGCTGCCCCATTGCCCGGCGATCGTCGGGTCGTCGTAGACGTTGAAGAACTCGGGCGCGAATGGCCGGCCGAGGTCCATCATCTGCCGTGCCTGGGCGTTTTCGCAGACGTGGTCCGCCTCGCTCAGGTGGCCGAACGCTTCGTGGATGAACACCCCGGCGAGCTTCGGGTCGAGCACCACCGGGTATCGGCCGGACTTCACCTTCGGGGCGGCCAGCAGGTCAACCGCCCGCCGGCCGACGGCCTCGACCTGGGCGTCGGCGGCGCGTGCCAGTTCGTAGCCCGTGCTGGTGTCGCCGGAGGAGTCGAACGCCCGCTGGATGTTGTCGCCGCTGCGGGCGACGGCCATCACCATCACCTGGCAGTAGGGGATCGACTGCCGCACCGCGGTCCCCTCGCTGGTGACGAGCAGCTTCTCGCTGTAGGAGTCGCTGTAGGCGACCATCGTGTCGACGATCCGGGGGTCGGTGCCCACCAGGCGATCATTGTGTGCCCGCATGAGCGCGACCTTGTCAGCCAACGGAACCGCGCGGAAATCCACGCCGACCGGCTGGACGAATGAATCGACCGCCGGCGCGACGGGCGCGAGTTCCGTCCGCTCGCCGCCGGCCTGGACGGCCGCGCAGCTCTTCGCCAGCGAGATCCGCTCCTCGAGTTCGTCGAAACTGTTGAAGCTGGCGATGCCCCAGCCGCCGTCGGCCAGCAGCACGCGGGCGATCCCGCCGGCGTCGAAGTTCCGCCCCGCGGTGTCCAGCCGCCGCCCCCGGAACCGAACGGACGTCGAGTCCGTTCGTTCCAGCCGGACATCGGCGTAGCGAATGTTGAGCTTTGAAATGGCCCGCGAAGCCCGCTCTTGAAGTTGTTCCCAGTTCATGGCAACGTGATAGTCGGTTCAAACGTGTTTGTCAAACCGGAAGCCGCGGAGTCAGGGCGCGGCAGCGGCTGGCAGGCCCTCGCTTTGGAGTGTACGCATGGACTATCCGATACTGGAGTTTGATCCGTCACCGGATGCGCTGATCGACGCCCGCCGGCTGATTAAGCCCATCGCGGGGCTGACGCACTGTGTGTTCTGCTTCTTCCAGGAGGTGATCGACAAACTGGTGGCCGATGGCCAGGCGACACTCGTCGCGGAGCACCGCAGCGAGATGGGCCGCCATCCGCTGTATGAAGTTCAGCGGGCGGGTCGGCGGCTGGCAGTCTTTCATCCGGGAATTGGGGCGCCGTTTGCGGCGGCTGCGTTGGAAGAGGTCATCGCTCGCGGCTGTCGCAAGTTCGTCGCTTGCGGTGGAGCGGGGGTGTTGAACAAGGACCTGGCGGTCGGCCACCTGGTCGTGCCCGAACGGGCGGTGCGCGATGAGGGCACATCGTACCACTATCTTGCGCCGTCGCGTGAGGCGGAAGCGACGGCGGAGGCTGTGGCCGCCATTCGCGCGACGCTCGATGGTCACGGCGTGCCGTACCTCGTCGGCAAAACATGGACCACTGATGCCTTCTACCGGGAGACGGCCGGTCGGATCGCGCATCGCCGTGCGGAGGGATGCGTGACGGTCGAGATGGAAGCGGCGGCCTTCTTCGCGGTGGCAAGTTTCCGCGGCGTGTCGTTCGCTCAGGTCCTTTACTGCGGTGACGATGTCAGCGGCGCGGTGTGGGACAGCCGCCAGTGGCATTCGCGAGCAGAGATTCGCGAGAATGTCTTCGAGTTGGCGGCCGAGGCGTGCCTGCGGATGTGACGCTCCCAGCCCTTGCGTTGGCGGGCGCGGGGCGATTAGACTTGCGGACGTGCCGGGAGGGATGTGCGTGCAGCGGATCGGTCTCTATGGCGGCAGTTTTAACCCGATTCACTTCGGGCACCTGATCCCCGCGCTCGCCGCGGCGGAACTGCTCTCGCTCGACAAGCTCATCTTCGTGCCGTCGGCCAACCCGCCGCACAAGCCGGCGGCGGCGCACCTGGTCGCGCCGGAGCATCGGCTGGAGATGGTCCGCCGGGCGATCGAGGGGAACCCGCAGTTCGACGTCTCCGACATCGAACTGAAGCGGGCCGGGCCCAGCTACACCATCGACACCATTGCCGAACTTCGCCGCCAGTACGGGCTCGATGTGCTGCTGCACTGGCTGATCGGCGCGGACTCGCTGGCCGACCTCGGCCTGTGGCACCGCGCGGGCGAACTGGTCGACGCCTGCCGGATCGTCACGATGGCCCGGCCGGGTTGGCCCGTCGAAAAGGCGATCGATCGCCTGCGCGACAAGTTGACGGAGGACCAGGTGGCCCGGCTGGCTGGCGGCGTGATCGCCACGCCGCTGATCGAGATTTCCGCGACGAACATCCGCCACCGGATCGCGGCCGGCAAGTCCGTGCGGTATTTTCTGCCCGGGGTGGTGCTGCACTACATTGAGCAACATGCGTTGTACCGCCGCGTCGAGGGGGGCTGACGATGGTCCTTCGCCACCCGACGCTCTGCCTCCTCGTCATCCTGGCAGTGGCGGCGGGGCTGCGGCTCTCGCACATCAGGAGCAACAGCCTCTGGTCCGACGAGGGCTACACCGCCTACCTGACAGCCAGGCCGATCACCGAATACGCCCGCGAACTCAAAGGCGACACCGCGCCGCCGCTGTTTTTCTACATCGTCAGGCCGATGGCCAAGCTGTTCCCGCGGAGCGAGGCCGCGCTGCGGTTCCCGTCGGCGGTGCTGGGTGTGCTGGCCGTTGGGCTGACTTACCTGCTTGGCCGGGAGTTGACGGGCAAGCCGATCGCCGGGCTTGTCGCGGCGGGGCTGCTGGCGACGAGTCGATTCCAGATTCTGCGTAGCCAGGAGGCGCGAAGTTATCCGCTCTACCTGGTGGCGGCGCTGGGGGTGATGGTTTGCCTGGCGAGGATGGGGAAACCACGTGCGCCGGAACTCCAGAAGCCCGGGCCTTTGGTCCTGGGGCTAAACGCGATGCTGCTCATCGTGGCGTGCCTCGCGACGGTCTACACGCACAACGTTGGGTGGTTCTTCGTTGCGGGACTGCTGATAGGGTTTCCGCTGATGCGTCTGGGCGCGGGGCGATCCGAGACGATCCGGGCGATTGTCACCGCTACGGTCGTCGCGGCCATCGTCGCCGTCGCTTACCTGCCGTGGGCGCCGGTGCTTCGGGCGCAGATGGGGCGGGTAATGGCTGACTACTGGATTTCCAGGCCTACTGTCGGCGGCACGGTCGGCCACCTCGGCCGAATGGTGTTCGATCCGAGCTACCCGCCGGAGGGATTCCGCGGGCTGTTGGGCCCCGCCTATCGGGCCCGCGAACTCGGTTACCTGCTCCAGATCGCGGTCTGGTCAGCCGGCGGGATCGGATGGGCGATGTCGTTCAGTCGGCGCGATCGCCGATGCCTTGGCCTGCTGGCTGGGTTGACCGTCGGGCTGGCCGCGATGATCGTGTTCAGCCTGCTTCGCCAGCCGATCTTCATGGACAAATCGGCGACGCCGTTCATGGTCGTGCCGCTGCTGGGCGTCGGGCTGCTGGCGGATCGCGTCTGGGCAGGCGGTTGGCCGGCCCGGCTGGGCAGGGGAGTCGTTTACGCGATCCTGCTGCTGGGCCTGCTGGTGGCGATCGCCAACCACGGCACGAACATCCACGAGCAATGGCGCGAGGCGACGCGCTGGGCGGTGGCCAAGGCGGCGCCGGCCGGCGAGCCGATTCTGTTCGACGATCCGCACAACATGATGGCGGCCGAGTGGTATCTGGCGGGGTCAACCTATGAGCCGATCCGCTGGTCGAGCGCCACGCCGACGCTGCTGCTGCCCGGCGGCTCGGTGATGCCCGCCGCCCGCGACCGCCCGCTGGCGATGCTGCCGCCGGCGCCGATCGTCGAGGCCCTGAGACGCGAGTTGAAGCCCGGCCGGAGGCTGTGGGTCATCGAGCGATACGATGAACTGCTCCGGCCCGAACTGGAGAAGTGCATCCGCGAGGTGGCCGACGAGCAGCCGCCGACGCGGTTCCACGCGGTCCGCGTTCGCCAGTTCATTGTGCGGTGAACGGGGCTACTCAGGCTGGGAGGCGGCGGGCGGCTTGATGCTGTAGCTGCGGCGCATGATGTCGCGGATCATCCAGTCTTCCAGCAGGTTGTCCCGGCCGAGGAACACCCGTCGCGGCTTGTCGATTTCCTCAGCCTCCAGTTCCAGCGAATCGACCAGCCCTCGGCCGACCTTATAGTCCTTGGGCAACTGGTTGACAGCCGTGAAGGCGTGCTCGGGCATGCTCAGCCGATCGGTGTAGGCCCGCACTTCGAGGTAGTGCTTGCCGGGGATGGGCGTGCCGGCCTCATCGCGGGCGGGGTAGATCCGCACATCGAGGGTGCGGAGGATCGTGTGCATCGAACCTTCAAGCTGGTTGTAGAGCCCGGCGGCGTCCGCCCGCCAGACCTCCCACATCTGCTGCCCGGTGAGCGGCTCGGTGACGATCTCGCCCAGCCGGGGGTCTTCGCGGGCGATGGTGAACCGGTGCTCGCGAAGGGCCGCCCGCGCGGCGGCGAAGAGCGGCTGGAACTCGGCGTCGACGAGGATCGGGTTGCTGGCGGCCCCGGTGGGCAGGGCCGGCGGCGACTGCTGGCAGCCAGCCAATGCAATCGCCGCGGCGAGGAGGGCCAGATTCATCCGGGCTGCGACCATGGGGCTAATCGTATCGGCTGGGGGGCGAAGAGGCAAGCGCTATCGGAACCGGGCGGCGTGTAAGTCGTCTCAGGATAATTGCTTTGACACGTTAGGGGCTGGATTTATAATGCGTTAGCTTTACGCAACGTGGCGTCATTGTCGGGACGGCCTAATATATCCCCATAGGTAGTGCTGGGCGCCCGGTGACTGCAAGTCAGGTTCTGCTCAGTCGTTCTGGAGATCTTCATGACACGACGAACTCGGCTGTCGCAACGGATCCTGATCTCTGTGGCGTGCGTGATGCTGGCCGTGCCGGCTGGGAAGGTCCTGGCCCAGGAGGGGATGGACATCCCGATCGCCGAAAAGAAGCTGGGGCAGTTGCTGTTCGATGTCCGGCACAACATCCTGATGGACACCAGCAAGGAGGCGGTGGCGTACATCAACGAAATCCTCAACCGCAAGCCGACCGCCGACGACATCGTCAACGTCATCGAAGACCCGTCGCCGGATAACCCGCTCCAGGGCGAGACCGGCCTGATCCCGATGCTCGAGAAGGCGGAAAAGAAGGCGGGCCAACCGGAGCTGAACAAGGCGGCCCGCCAGTTGCTCGACTACATCGGCAATGCCTATGTGGAAGTGATTACGCCCGATGCGATCAACCGGGAGATCGAGCGTCTCGCCGGCGAGCCGCGAGCTCACGACCGGGCGTTGGAGCGGCTGCGCAAGTGGTCGCCGTGGTCGGTCCCGATGATGGTCAACGTGCTGCTCGACCAGGGCCGCGCCAAGCTTCACCCGTACATTGTGACCGCCCTGCCGGAGATGGGCCGGCCGGCCGTTGAGCCGCTCTGCGAAGCCCTGGACCTGCCCGGCGCCGTCGACGTCAAGATGATCGTCGTCCAGACCCTCGGCAAGATCGGCTACCCGCACGCGATTCCGTACCTTCAGCGGCT
Source organism: Phycisphaerae bacterium (assembly GCA_028706835.1). GTDB lineage: Bacteria > Planctomycetota > Phycisphaerae > JAJVII01 > JAJVII01 > STB-87. The sequence goes on from JAQTVL010000182.1 coordinate 6,162, forward strand.
GGCGGAATCGACGGATTCGCCGCAATTGAAGACCGCCTGCCAGGACGTGATCAAGACCCTCTCCCGCACGCCCCGAAACATCTACTCGGGCTCCGCCGCCAAGATGCTCTCCCAACTCGGCGAAGCCTACTACACCGACCAGCCGTCGCTTCGCGCGACCGTCGTTGGCGAGAAGGTCCCGGTCTGGCAGCTCGACCCGGCGAAGGGCGGGGTGGTATCGGCCAAGGTGCCGCGGAAGATCTACAACGAGGCGATGGCCCTCCGCTCGCTGACCCGCTCGCTCCGGCTGGACAAGGCGCAGCCGGATGCGATCGCCCTGTGGTTGTCGGCCAGCATCCGCCTGGAAGCTCAACTCGGTGGCGAGCCGAACCCGGTCGCCCCCGCGGATCAGCCGAGGGCACACTACTTCGCCGTTCTGGCCGGCCCGAGCGTTCTGCTGCGGGCGCTGTCGCGGGCGATTGAAGACGACGATTCCGCCGTCCAACTCGGCATCATCCGGGCGCTGAACGACGTGGGCATCGCCCGCTCCGCCACCGCCGGCGCCGGGGCGCTCCAGCTCGCCATGCTCAGTCAGGACTTGCGCGTCCGAACCGAGGCCGCACGGCTGTATTGGCCATATGCGAATGTCCGCCTGCCCGGCACGGACCTGGCGGTTCGAGTGTTGTGTGATGCCGTGGCCCAGACCGGCGAGAAGTATGCGATCGTCCTGTCGAGCAAGAACACCGAGCAGAACAAGACGCTGCTGGAACAGTTGAAGGCCGCCGGCTACACCAAGGTGGACGTGGCCGCGAAGCGCCAGGCGGCGCTGGACTTGGCGCGGGCCGATGGCGCCCCGCGGGTCGACCTGGTCGTGTTCGCGTGGGACGGGCCGGAAGGCGGCATCGCCGGCCTGAACGCCCTTCGCGAGGACTTCCGGTTCCGTCGCGTCCCGACGCTGCTGATCGCCAGCGCGGTCGAGGCGACGGAGAAGGTGGTGGCCGACATCCCGATGGTCGGGGTCATCGACGACGCCGCCACCGCCGCGGTGATCACCGGCAAGGTGACGGCGCTGAACGACAAGAACGGCATCATTCCGCTGACCGCGGACGACGCGAAGACCTATGCCCTCAAGTCGGCTGAGGTGCTTGGCCTGCTGGCGCTGAGCCCCGCGACGGCGGGCGATGCGTTGCAGGCCGTCAAGCCGCTGACGCGAGCGCTGGCCGACGCCCGGCTGGAAGTGGCGACGGCTGCCGGCATGGCGCTTGGCAGCATCGACCAGGAGGACGCTCAGCGGTCGTTGGCGGCGGCGGTGCTGGACGCCAAGGCCGAGCCGCTTCGGCGCGTGGGCCTGGCGGGCGCTCTGGAGGCGTCGTTCAAGCGGTTCGGCTGCAAGCTGACCGAGGACCAAACCAAGGCGCTGGTCAAGGGCGCGTGCGAGGAGCCCGACGTGGCCCTCCGCGTGGAGTTGGCCAAGGCCGCCGGCGCCGGCAACCAGACGGCCCAGGTCGTGGACTTGATCCTGAGCCCGCCGAAGGTCGCCGCCCCGGTTGCCCCCGTGGCCCCACCGGCGGTGCCCGCCCCGGCCCCGGAGGCCCCCAAGCCGTAGTGGGCGACGGGAACGTTCTTTCCGCAAATGCAAAAGCCCGGTTCTGTGAACCGGGCTTTTTTCGTGCGCGCCATGATTTGGGAAAGGCCCTTACACCTTTACGTGCGAGTTATTCCGCGCCTTGGCGATGCGGGCCTCCGCCATCCGGTCCGCAGCCGCCAGGGTTGTGATCTTCTCCATGTCGGCGATCTGGAGCACTTTGCGGATCGTGTCGCCGATGCCCGCCGCCTTCCGCAACGCCTCTTCCTTCGGCAGGCCGAGATACTCGCTGCCGACGTGGATCAGCCCGCCGGCGTTGATGGCGTAGTCCGGGATGTAGAGGATGTTCCGCCGGGTGAGCTCCTCCGCCAGCCGGTCCTCCGACAGCGGGTTGTTGGCTGCCCCGGCGATGACCTTGCAGCGGAGCGTGCCGATGGTCTTGTTGTTGATGACGCCGCCGAGGGCCGCGGGGCAGAGGATGTCGCACTCCGTCGACAGAATGTTGTCCGGCGAGCACGCGGCCGCC
>JAQTVL010000183.1 GCA_028706835.1 Phycisphaerae bacterium
GTCGCCTGCTGCGCTGCCGCCGTCGGCGCGTTGGACCTCTTCTTGGCGGCGTCGTCCTTGCAGCCGGCGAGGACCGCCAGGACGGCGAGGGCAACAAGCCCAAACGGACGCGTGATCGCATATTGCGGCATCTGGCCTCCCTGCCCGCGGCAACGCCCGCGAGGCGAGTGGCGATGAGTGTACCCGGCGGCTGCGGAAAAGGGAAGCGAGCGCGCCGCCAGCCTGGCTCTTGCTCTACGCCCCGTTCGATGCCAGAATCTCCGCGTCGCCTGCTTTCATCAGGAGCCGCCATGTCCATTCGCATTCTGCCCCAGCCGAAACTGGTCCGCGAGCCGAAAGGCACAGGCCGATTCCGGTTCCCCGCGTGCTCGCTTATCGTGCTGGGGCCGCGGGCGGACGATTCGGAGCGACTGGCGGCGGCGGCGCTGGCTGACGCGGTTGCCGCCGACGGCGTCGCGGTCGACATCGAACGGCACGGCAAGCTCGACCGGCTGCCCGCCCCGATCGTCGAGATGCTCCTGCTCGGCCGGGACGAAAGACTCTCGCCGGGCCTGGCGAAGCTCGCGGGCGGGCGGGAGCTGGGATGCGAAGGATATGCGTTGGAAGTCACGCCAAAGCGCGTTCGCGTGGCGGCGAAGTCTGCGGCAGGGCTCTTCTACGGAGCGCAGACGCTGATTCAGATGCTCGAGCGCGAGGGCACGCGCTCCCCTGCGTCCCGATTTCATCGGGACCCCGGGTCGCGGCTAAACGGGAACTGCTGCGAACACAGCGATCACCAGCATCACAACGCTGTTTCGCCCCCTCACCCCCCCTCCCCGTCTCCCACTCGTCTCTTTCTTCCCGCGTGCCGCATCGTCGATTGGCCGGACTTCAAATACCGCGGCCTGATGCTCGACGTGTCGCGATTCCGCGTACCGACGATGGAGACGCTGGCGGACCTGGTGTTCCGCCTGGCCGCCTGCAAGATCAACGTGCTCCAGCTCTACGTCGAGCACACCTTCCGCTGCCGCCGACACCCGGAATACTCGGACGGCTGCTCGCCGCTGACGGCGGAGGAGTTGTCCGACCTCGACCAGCTCTGCCGCAGCGTACACATCGAGCTCCAGGCCAATCAGAACTCGCTGGGCCACCTGGAGCACCTGCTCCGCCAGCCGGAGTTTTCGCACCTGGCTGAGCGGACCGCGGACATGCCGCCGCTACCCGGGCCGCGGGGCAACCCGTTCCCGCAGCCGTGGTCGTTTCGCCTGGATCGCGAGGAGGTCTATCGGCTGCTCGATGATATCTACGCCGAGCACCTGGCCGCCGTGCGGTCGCCGCTGGTCAATCTCGGCTGCGACGAGGTGTGGGACATGGGCACCGGGCGGAGCAAGGAGTATGTCGCGCGGAAGGGGAAGATTCGTGCGTTCGTCGATCACGTCAAGCGGATCGCGGCCCTGGCCCGCCGCTATGGCAAGCAGACCATGATCTGGGACGACATGGTGCGGCACAACCCGGAGGTGCTGCGGATGCTGCCGAAGGACATCATCCCGGTGTTCTGGCACTACGAGCGCGACCCGGAGCCCAGGTACGAAAAGATCTGGGCCAACTGCGGGCGGCGACACTGGGTGGCCCCGGGCTGTTGCGGCTGGCAGACGATTTTTGCGCAGCACGAGAAGGCCGCGAAGAATCTGCGGTGGATGACCGCGGCCGGGCGGGCCGGCGGCGCCGAGGGCGTGCTGAACACCGAGTGGGGCGATCACGGCAACTTCCAGACGCTGGCGTCGAGCTACTGGTCGATGGCCCTGGGCGCAGAGTTGAGCTGGAACGTGGACGCCTCCTTCTCCCTCCCCTTGGGGGGAGGGTCGGGGAGAGGGGGAATCTCTGACTTCCGCCGTCGCTTTGCCCGCGCGTGGTTCGACGACCGCGAAGGCGCGCTCGCCGAGGTCTACGTGCTACTGGCGGCCACGAACACCGCGTTCCGCAAGCTCGGCTACCAGGGCATGCCGTTCGCGCTCTACTGGGCCGACTTCCCGCACGCGACCAACTGGTCGAAGCTGACGCGGACGCCGAGTCCGCCGCAGCGCGAGGTCGACCGCTGCCGCAAGGTGGCGACGATCGCGCTGTCGCTGGCCAGGCAGGTCCGCCGCCGCCCGCCGGGGGGCGTGGACGACGAGATCATGCAGGAACTGATCAGCGCGGCTGAGCAGACCATCCTCGCCTGCCGCAAGGCGACGCTGGCGGCGAAGGTCCGCGCGGCGCTGGAGAAGAGCCCTGCCCTGCCCGACTCGCTGAAGCGCCAGGTGGCCGCCCTGGCTGCCGACTGGTCCAGACAGCGTGGCGAGTTCGAGCGTGTCTGGATGCTCCGCAACCGCCGGGGCCAGATCGACTATCGCCTCGGGCTGTATGACGAGCGGGCGAAGGACTTCGCGAAGCTGCTCCGCAAGCGCCGCGGAAGCGACGATAAGAAGAGGACGCCACCATGACTTCACGTGAGCGCGTTGTTCGATCTCTCAACTTCCAGCCGACGGACCGGCCCGCCAAGGACCTCGGCGCGATGCGGTCCACCGGCGTCAGCGCGTTCGCGTATCCGCGGCTGCGCGCGGCCCTGGGGCTGCCGCCCCGGCTGCCGCGGGTCTACGACCTCGGCCAGATGCTCGCGCTGATCGACGTGGACGTGCTCGACGCCCTCGGCTGCGACGTCGTCGCCGTCGAGGGCGACGGCGTGACCAACGCATTCGACCAGCCGGAGTTGTGGAAGCCGTATGATTTCGGCGGCCGGCTGCCCGCGCTGGTCCGCGACCCCAGCCAGTTCCGCACCGAAAGCGACGGCACGGTCGTCGCCGGCGCCAGCCGAATGCCTACCGCCAGTTACGTCTTCACCGCCGACCACGCCGGCCAGCCGCTCATTCTCGACGCCGAATTGCCGAAGCCCGACCTGAAGGCGATGCGCCAGCGGCTGGCCGCGCCGGTGACGGACGAGCAGGTCGTCCGGCTGCGCGACAACTGCCGGCGGGTCCGCGAGTCCACCGACCGGGCGGTGCTGCTGTGGGGTCCGCTGAACCTGGGGCTGTGCATCCACAGCTACGGCGGGCTGGCGGTTTTTCCGATCATCTGTTTGCAGGAGCCGGATTTCGTACACGAGTTGCACTCGATGGTGCTCGACGCGGCGCTGGCCCGGGCGCGGGCGTACCTGCCGGAGATCAAGGATTACGTGGACTGCGTCGGCATCGACGCCGACGACTGGGGCACGCAGGCGTCGCTGATCGCGTCGCCGGCGACGTTCCGCGATCTGTTCCTGCCGTACCGCCGGCGGCACAACGACGAAATTCACCGCCTTGCCCCGCACATCAAGACCTTCCTGCACTCCTGCGGCGCCCTCTACAACCTGCTCGACCTGATCGTCGCCACCGGCACGGACGCGCTCAACCCGGTCCAATGGCCGGCCGGGGGGCACACGCCGGCTGAGTGGAAGGCCAAGGTTCGCGGGCGGATGAGCTTCTGGGGCGGCGGCGTGAACTCGCAGGTGACGCTGCCGCTGGGGTCTGTTGAAGACGTGCGGCAGGAGGTGGCCCGGACCGTGCCGATCCTGGCCGACGGCGGCGGTTACGTGTTCTGCAACGTCCACAACCTGCTGGCGGAGATTCCCCCGGAAAAGATCATCGCGATGTACCGAGCGGCGGGGGGAGCAACGTGACCGGACGAAACCGAACACCTCTGATCGTTGCGAAATAGGAAACAGGGGACAGTCCCCTGTTCTTCTCTCCGCGATTCTCTTGGCCAGCCGACCGAAATCGGGGGGCAGATGCTATATTTCCGCAACGCCTCGCCGGCACCTGCGCCACGAATAGGGGATCTGTCCTCCTACTGCAAACGGCCGTCAGTGGCCGTCATACATGATGTTTACCGCGAGGATGCCACACCAAACCACCGGATGAGCAATCATAAATGCCCCTGTAAGCCACAGCGGCCAGTTTCGCTTTGCCCAAGGCGCCAGGATCAAAGGGAGGAAACCCAGGGCGGCATAGGCAGTGATTATGAGTGTCCCGATCGACCAGAATGGACTGTGAGATATGTGGCACCAGTAATAGGAGCCGGCAAGGTCGATCGCCGTCTCCAAGGGCAGACGCATGAAGTTTACAAAGAAGAACGAGTCTGAGTGCTGAAGGCCGAAATCGGCGGCGACCCAGCCAACCACACAAAGAACGTAGGCAATCACCCATCTGCGCATGGCCGTCAGTTCCCCAGTTGCGTGGTTACTGTGCAATCGATGCTGCCATTAGACTCGTAAGAAGGAATGCTTGTCAACCAGCACAGAAACGGGTTCTGCCAGGGTTTCCGGTTTATCCATGGCGACAGCCTGTGCGATCCGCCAGCCGGAAAGAATGGCTTCGATCCATTTCGTTCTTGACAAGTTAGTCAGTGCAAACTAATATATACGGTGGGCGCGAACGTAAAGGAGGACGCAATGCGTCACACATGGATCGCGGTCGCGTGTCTGTTGGCCCTGGTGGGGTTGCCGGGTTGTTACGAGGTCAGTCGGGGAATCCAGGGGATCGGCAACGGGGCCATTTACATCCGGGAGACAACCTCCTGGACGGGCTTCGGCAGCAGGGGCGTCTCCTCTGATCGTTACGTTTTTGACGTGCGCGCCCGCAAGTGGACCTTCCCCGATCAGAAGACGATGGAGGACCGAATGGCCGCAGCCGGGCGCCGGCAGAAGGAAACCATGGCCCTGTGCCGGCGGGCTCGGCCGCACTGGGACTTTGCGTACGATGCCACCCGCGATGGCTGTTGGGTCCTTCGGCCATTCCGGGGTGGCGAGGTGGTCTTTGTCTCGCGGGAGATGGCGGAGAGACTAACCCCGTCAACGCAGCCGGACTTCGCGGGGTTGCGGGTCTGGCACTGCGACTCGTTGAATGGAACACAGGGCCGGCCGCAAGACCGGCGTTTCCTATTCGACGGCGACCGGGTGTGCATGGTGACCGGACGGCCCGGCCGGCGAGACGGCGTGTTGCTGGTCCAGATGGACATGACCGGCGATAGGGCATCGGCCAACGATACCGATACGATGGGGACGAAGGCCGGCACGGGGGAATGGACGTATTCCTTCTGGAGCCGCGGCCAGGCGCTGCTCGACGGCTACATCTACTACGTGGACCAGACTCGGCGCGGCAACAACGCGGTGCGGAGTGCGCTGGTCCGCCGCAAGTTGGACGATCCGAACGTCTGCAAGGAGGTGACGGTCCTCAACTACGAGGCCCAAATCCTATCCTTGGATGGCCATGTGGTTGTCACGGACAAGGCGGGGTTGCTGGTCATCGGCCGGGACGGCAAAGTCAAACGCTACTGGTATCCCGACCGCGGCGCGATCGGGCGGGGGTTGCTGAACGTTGGCGTCGCCCCGGCCCGGAACGCCGGCGAATTCCTCCTCAACTGGCCCTATCTCTTCATGACTGGCCCTATCTTCAGATAAGCGGACATGATTCTCCGGAATGGCAAAAGCGCCTTAAAGAAGCGCCATTTCATCGTGTCCCCGAATTAAACGGGGGGTTCGGCCGGCATGTGACGGGCCGGCCGGGGGTTACCGCGAGAATTAATAGTTAGTGAACGCTATTGTTCCACGTGGAACATTGCCGGGGGAGCGATCGCCAGGCGGGGGCCCCTCTCCCTTGCTCCCTCCCCCCAAGGGGAGGGAAATTGCGCCTGGTGGCGGGGGCCCCTCTCCATGGCTCCCGCTCCCCCGGCGGGGAGGGAAATGCTCGATGGTGCCCTACTCTTCCCGGGTCGACCGCGGGCCCCGGCCTAGCAGGGTCGCAAGGTTGGTGAAGATTCGCGGCAGGGCCAGGCCGCCGGGGCAGGCGAGGTATTTCGGCTGCCACTGCGGGTCGAACTTCTCCTTGAATTGCCGCAGGCCCTGGAAGTTGAAGAAGTTCTCGCCGTAGCGGAAGATCAGCCGACCGACGCGATGCCACAGCGTCGGCACGGGGGTGTCGTGCAGGCCTGACAGCGGGGCCATGCCGAGGTTGAAGTACTGGTAGCCCTGCTCGCGGCCCCAGAGCATCAACTGGATGAACATGTAGTCCATGACTTCGCGCGGGCCGTCGGGCAGGTAGCGCATCAGGTCGATCGACAACTCCTCCTTGTCCTTGCCGCCGCCCGGCCAGATGTTTGCGAACGCGACGATTTGGCCTTCGCGGCGAACCAGTGCCAGCGGGAGGCGCTTGAGGTAGTCCTCGTCATAGAAGCCGAGCGAGAAGCCGTGCTCGCGGACCTCCTTGCCCGCCAGCCAGGCGTCGGATACCGCCCGCAGTTCGCCCATCAGGGCGGGGACGACGTCCGGCGGGACGACCTCGAAGCTCACCCCCTCGCGCAGCGCCCGGTTCAGGTAGTGGCGCAGGGCCTTGCGTTCCCGGCCTTCCAGCGAGAAGTCGGCCAGCGGCACGCGGGCCTCCTCGCCGAGCTTCAGCAGCGCCAGCCCGCAATCGGCGTAGAGATAGAGTTTGCGGGCGTTCACCTGGTAGAACACCGGCCAATCGTCGTGGCGGTCGACCAGTTCGAGGAATCGCGAGGCCAGTTCCCGGGCGGCCGGCTCCGGCCCGACCGGGTCGCCCATGGCGATCCAGCATCGGCCCTCGACGGCGTACATGATGAACGCGGTGCGGTCGTCGTTGAACAGCAGCCGCTTGTCGCCGAGGAGGGCGAGGTAGGCTGTCGTACACGACGACTCGGCGGCGATCCGGGCGGCGGTGGCCAGTTCGTCGTCGCGCGGCGCGGACGGCTCCGGGGGCGCGGCCCGCAGCAGGCGGGCCAGCCCGAAGGCCATCGCGGCGACCAGCACGCCGACCGTCGCCCGCAAGGCCCGCGACGCACTGGCCCGCGATGCGCTGGGGTCGCCGGTGCGTTCCATCTCCCTGACCCCGAACGCGAACCGCCACCACAACTGGTTCTTGTAGTCCACGTTCTTGTGGGCGATCACGCCCAGGGCGATCGACGTGCCGACGACCAGCGCGATCGCGACGATCCACCCGACGGTGAACCGCTGGCTGATCAGCGACGCCCGGCGATAGAACATCCGCCGCGACAGCAGCAGCAGGACCAGCACGATCAGCAGCACGACGGCTTCTTCGACGTCCAGCCCCTTGAGCACCGACATGACGATGGCGGCGGCCAGCACGAGCACGGTCAGGTGATAGGCGCCGTCGAGGCGGCGCTGAAGCCCGCGGGACAGCAGCAACAGGCAGACGCCCAGCACGCTGCCGATCAGGTGCGACGCCTCCAGCACGGTCAGCGGGATCATATCCTCCAGCCACTTGAGGCGTTCCGACATGGCGGGCGTCGCGCCGGAATACAGCAGTATCGCCCCGGCCAGGAACGTGAGCACCGCCAGGATGGTCGGCATGACCGCGGGCCCGAGCAGCCCGACGGCGCGCTCCAGCCCCTGCCAGGCCCGCAGCGTCCAGAGCAGCTCGTAGGCGCCCATCACCACCGCGCCCACGGCCAGCGGCAGCAGGTAGTAGATCATGCGATAGGCGATCAGGACGGCCAGCGCCTCCTGCGCCGGCAGCACCGGCGAGAGCAGCACCACCATGACCCCCTCGAACACGCCCAGCCCGCCGGGCACGTGGCTGATCAGCCCGACCACCTGGGCCAGGAAATACATCGCCAGCACGTGCCCGAAGGTGACCGGGGCGTTGGCCCGCAGCAGGGTGTAAAGGATCAGGCCCGCCAGCGTCCAGTCGGCGGCCCCCAGCAGCACCTGCACGAACGCCTGCGCGATCGACGGGACGGGAAGCACGACGCTGCGGACGCGGACCGGCTGGCGGCGCAGGCCGCACCAGACCACGTAACCGGCGGAGAGCGCCAGGAACAGCACGCCGATGGGGAGCGTCGTCTCCACGGGCGAGTGGAGGGCCGCGGGCAGCCTCGGGCGGGCGATTACGAACGTCGCGCCGGCGACCGTCATCAGCCCCAGCCAGAAGGTCATGGTCGTGAACGCGATGATCTTCACCACGTCCACACCGGCGACGCCCCAGGCGGTGTACAGGCGGAACCGCACCGCGGACGCCCCGAACACCGACAGGTTCACGTTATTGCTGAAGACGTAGCTGAGGAACGAGGCGAACATCGTCTTGCCGGGCCCGACGCGGACCCGCGCGTAGCGGACCGCCAGCAGGTCGTAGCACGTCAGCAGCAGGTAGGCGAGCAGGGTCAGGCCC
>JAQTVL010000184.1 GCA_028706835.1 Phycisphaerae bacterium
GTCACGGTGATCGCATCGCCGATGTAGACCACCAGCCGGGTAATCACCAACGCTTTGCCCGTGCCCGGTGCGGCCAGGATCGTCTCGCAGCCGGTGGCGTCGGCGCTGGTGGCGTTGATCTGCCAGGGCGTAATACTGCCGATCATCGCCGCTTGCAGCGGCGCTGTGGTTTTGTGTGACGTGGTCACAATCGCCATCAGTCACCGTCCTTTCGTTTTCGCCATGTACGCGCGGCGGGCTTGGCCTCGGCTTTCGGATGATCGACCGCCTCGGGGTCCGGCGGATTGTCCGCCGTCTCGGCGGCGGGCATCGCCATCGTCGTTTCGGCGGCCGGCTTTTGTCGCGGCGTGGGCTTGACGATCTCGCCATAGCCCTTGCGGACCATGCTCTCGGCCGTGTAGTCCTCGACCGTCACCGTCTCGCCCGCCTTGTGGCCGCTCCATTTTTTGGATAGTGTGACGCTGAGCATCTTCATGCGGATCTCCTTTGTCATTGCCAGGCCGCTTTGGGCTTGCCGTTTTCGTGGTAGTCCTGGGTCTGCTGATAGATGGCCCTGCCGCTCGGGTCGGGCCACGTTGCGATCAGTTCCAGATGGCCGACCACTACGCGATTGGCACTGAGCACGACCTTGCCGTGGGCCTCCATCTTCTTCCAGAAGTACATATCATCGTCCACTCGGCCGGGGCCCCAATAGCCTTCGGCGTTGGGCTGGCCCACAAACCACGGATGGGGGATGTCCATGAGGTCTTTGACGCGCAGGACCGTCAAACCAAAATGGCCCGTGGCGATCTGCGTCGTCTCGGCATGGAAGATCGACGTCGGGATCTCGGTCATCGGCTGGCCACTGCGGCCCTTGACGCTGAGCAGCGGCTGATTGGCCGCCCGCTTGGCCTGGATCGGAACGAACGCCGCCGCCTCGGGATGGCGATAGGCGAGATTCAGCAGTGCCTCGACATCGACCCGCTTGAACATCGTGTCGTAATCGATCGTCACGATCAGATCCGCACCGTCGTCGATGGCCCGCATCATGCCGCGTTCGAGGCATTGGCCCCAGAAGGCGCCCTGGACCTTCATTAGGGGGATATGCAGACCGGCAAACGCCTCGAACGCGCACGCCATGTTGTCGTGAAACAACAAGCGAGGCACGCTCATCACACCGGCGACGCGGGCCGATGGAGCAGGTTCCACGGGTGCCCCCGGCAGTTCCACATCCGCCGGACGGCACGCCGGCTCGATGGCCGGGTCCTTTGTCCCGCTGACAAAGCCGCGACACTCGGCGTGGCACTTGGGAGCGTCCGTCAGAGCCCAGGCACTGACGTCTTTGAAGCCGACGGATTCGACCATCGCCCCCAGACATTGCAGCGTGGGACACCACCAATTGGAAGCGTTGGCGCTGCACTGGTCCTGGGGGTAGAACTCCGCCACCATCTCGTAATTGGCAAAGCCCTTGCCCAATCCGCCGCGATAGGGGCTGTAGTCGTCGCATACAGCGCTTTCGATGTAGATGGAGCCCTTGCACACGCTCGCGATCTTCTCCAACGCCAGCAGCGGATGCTTGAGGTGGTAGATCGTCCCGAAGAAAAAGACGATGTCATACCGCCCCGGCTCCGGCTGCAGATCGTAGACTGAGTCGTCGTACCGCTGCACTGTTTGACCGGCTGTATTTTGCCAAGCGCAGTCTGATACGGCCACATCAAACCGGAACGCCTCGCGGCACAGATCGAAGGTGTCCCATCCGTTCCGCTGTACGCCCCGGCCCAGATCGTCGCTGAAATCGTCGATGGCCACGACCTCTTTCGCCCCCCGTTTGAGGGCCTCCCATGTCCAGTAGCCGTCCCAGGCGCCGATATCGAGCACCCGCTTGCCCGTGAGGTCCTCGGGAATGCTGTACCGCTCAGCGCACAGCGGAGCCCAGCCGGGCGTCACCGTCCCGTCGGGCAGTTGGATCTTGTGGTACCAGTACGGCACCGCTTTGATGCGTTCATTCAGTGTCATTGTCATTTCTCTGTCCTTGCCTTCTATGCGTTCGCCCTTCGGGCCGGGGCCACGCGACCACCGGCCCGAAGGACAGAGACTCGATTGTCATCCGCTGACGATCAGGCGATAGCCGGCGGTCGCCGTGCCGATCGTCTCGGCGTACGGTGTGGAACTCTTGCGGAACAGGTGCCCGACGATCGCCACACCCTCTGCGATCGTGGTCGTCGGCTCGAAATGGCAGCCGATGTACCGCTTGCGGCCGCGCAGATCCACGTTGAACCGGTAGATGTTGGTCGTCGTCGAGCTGCGGGCCGGCAGTACGAACCCCGCCGAGGTGCTCGTCGCGGCCGCGCCCGTGAACGCCGGGATCAAGGTCTGATCCGTGGTCACATCCGTCGCGGCCGTGTCCGATTCTCCCAGTTGGAGGGCGGTCACCGCCGTTTCGGCGGCCGACGCCGTGCCGGCGAGCACGTCGATCGTCAGATAGTCGAAGTCTTTCGTGTCGATGACTCCGACGACATCCGCACCGGACGCCGCCGAATCATCGAGCTTCATCAGCACTGTCTTGCTCTCAGGTACCATCTTGTATCTCCTTGTCAGAGATTCGATTGCTGTTGTCTCACACGCTCATTGGCCGGGCCGATTACGTCCCGCCGAGCAGCCCGATGATCGGGCCGGCCGTCGTCGATGTCGCGCCGGTGATCGAGTGGTGGTTGATTGTGAACCGCTCGGTGAAGCGCAGGCCGATCTGGTCGTACTCGGCGTACCGCTCTTCCAGCCGTTTGACCGTGATGCCACGCCGCACGCCCATCTTGCTGGACAGTTCCATGTTGCCGAACATGAGCATGATTTTGTTGTTCAGCGCCGCCGAAGCGTCGTCCTCGGGCATGCTCTGCCATTCGGCGATGGGGTAGCCGTTGTAGGTCTGCGGCTGGCCCTCGGCGAGGTTGCGGTTCGTGTTGCCGCCGGCCGCCCGCATGAGGCGGTCGAAGACGGCGACCTTGGCCAGCGGCGAGCAATGCCACTTGGCGCCTCGACGGGCGTATTTGGGACACTTGCCCATCACGCTCAGCAGGATGGCGTCGGTGACCTCGCTCCAGTTGTCGCAGCCCGAGGTCACGTCGTAGAAACTGCCGTCGTGCGAGCCATCGATCATCTTCGTGCGGATGCCGATCAGCCCGTGATACGTGCTGGTGCCGTCGCCGTCGATGCAGGCGTTGTCCTCGGCGGTGGCGAATGCCAGGGCCGCATCGCTGGCCAGATCGTCGGCCAGGTTGATCAGGCTGTCTTCGCTCAGCTCGCTGCTGATCCGCGTGAGCACGGCCCACTTCTTGGCCGTCAGTTCGACGTTGCCCCAGCCCTGCTCGCTTTCGGTCAACTGCGCGTTTTCGCCGACAGGATAGGCCGTGAGCCCGCCGGTTTTCTTGGGCTCGTTGCTGTGGTCGCTGCTCATCGGCTGGATGCGCAGGTTCTGCCGGGCCTGGCCGTACTCGTCGCGCAGATCGATGATCGTCCGCTCGAACTCGTCGGGCACCAGGTACCCGCCGGCCGTGTTGATGCCCTCGCCCATGGCGCGGCTGTCGGTGTCGTTGTCGATCCGCAGATCGATCCCATGCTCGCGGCACCACTGACGGCTGGCCGCATGGCCGAATACCGTCGCGGCGAGGAACCGCCCGCTGCGGTAGGCGTCCAACTCGGCCTTGGGGCCCTTAAACGATCGCATCTTGCCGTAGCGGTACAGCCTGAATCCGCCGGGTGTCTCGATCCGGCTGCCGTCGGCCATCTCCTGGCGGGCTTTCGGCTGCTCGGCCGATTGCAATTTGGCCTCGAACGCTTCGAGCTTGGCCTGCCGCTCGGCCTCGGCCTCGTATCGTTCGGCGGCTTTCATGTGGGCGTCGAACTGATCGACCTCTTCCTGCGTCCAGTGCCGGGACTCTTCGTCGATCTTGTTCTTGATCTCGCGGGCGGCTTCCGCCTCCGTCGCCGCTTTCTCTTTCAGTTGCGTCACGGTAAGCATTTCGTGCTCCTTACTCGGTGGGGCAAAAGAAAAGCGGCCGTACAGGGGGTATAGGCCCCTATACGGCCGCTTTGTCTTTTCTTGCGTCACGCACGACGGGATGGCCGTCCCGGCGTCGCGAGCCCCAGATTGTCTTTGCTTCTTACGGCAGCGCACGCCACCGTCGTTCTATCCGCCGGGTGCTCGGCCCGGCCTATCCGTCAGGCATCGGCCCGACGGCATCGGTTGATGATTCGCTGGGCCTTGCGGTACTGCTTTTCGATGTTTTTCAGCCTCTCAGTGTCGATGGTTTGCGCTTCACCAGCTTCCTGTGGTGGTTCGGCGTCTTTCGCATGATCGTAGGCGCTGCGGGCCTCGGCGAGGATCTCGTCGGCGCGGGCCTTGACGCTCGTCGCCGTATTGGCCGGCCAGACGACCGGGCCCAGCTCGTAGAGCCGGCCCACGCGGGTGATCGTCCGCTTGGGCGGCTCGTTTTCCGTGAACTCCCAGAGGTCATCCACCTCGCCGAACATGAAGCTTGATCCCTTGATCGTCCTGGCGATGATCTTGTCGCGCACCCGCTTGCCGTCGTCATCGACGATGTCCGCCTCGTAGCGCAGGCCGACGCTGTTGCTGCTGATCCGCAGCGTCCCGGCCGATTGCCTTGCAAAGGCGGTGTCGACGTTGTGATTCATGCTCGCGATGACGTCGGTCTCGTCCGAGGCGAGCACGTCGTCAAAGGCGCCCGGCTTGATCCGCTCGACGAACCCGCCCACCGGATACCAGTTGCTGTACCGGGTGGCGTATCCGACGATCATCGGTGTCTCGCCCGGCTCGATCCGCAGTTCCGCCTCGTCGATCGGGATGTCCAGCCGCTCCGGCGGTTTCGACTCGTGTCTGTCGTTATGCTTGGAGTCCATCGGATTCTCCTGTCACTCGTGCCAGTGTCATCTGTGCCATCGTCTCGGCGTCCTTCTCGGTCAGCGGCACCGTCTCACGCACCATCGTAGCCACCATTTCGGCCAGTGCCGCCTCGACGCGTTGGGCATCAACGCCCTGGGCGGCGGCGGCTGCCATCGCACCATCTCGCAGAATGCGCCGCGACCAGTCGCGGTGCTTGTCCCATGCTCCGTTGGTCTTGCCTGCCAGTTCGCGGTTCTGCTTGCGGATTACACGCCGCCACGTGTTGGCCAGCAGCATGACAAACGCCCGGCCGGAGTCGTCCGGACCTTCACCGGTCTGGGGCTGTTCTGCCGGCGATCCGGCCGGACGCATGTTCATCGGGTCCAGGTACACGTCGCCGGCCGGACCGATTGGGTTTAGGTTTTCGAATCGGCGGATGTCGTTGATCGAGTAGTATCCCCACTGGCGGCCGTTGGCGTAGGATTTGGCGCGGCTCTCGACGTTGCCGCGCAGCAGGCCATCGACGAGGATCTCGACGAACAGGCTCTTGCGCTCGCTGTCGTTGAAGAGCTTGGCGTTGATCTCCTGCTCCCATTTGCGGAACCAGTAGTACATCGTCATCGTAACGAAATCGATGTTCTGCTCTTCGATGTTGCTGTAGGTCGCGCGTTCGAGGTCGCCCAGCTTGTGCGGCGGGATGTTGAAGATCCGAGAGACGTCGCTGATCGTGAACTTCTGCGTCTCCAACGCCTGGGCCTTCTGCGGCTCGACGCCCATCGGCTCCCACTTCATGCCCTCTTCCAGCACCCGCATCCGATGCGTGTCGCTCAGGCCCCGGTCGCCTTCCCAACTTTTGCGCAGCCCCTCCTTGGCCGTCTGGCTCAGGGCGCCGGGATAAGTCAGCACGCCGCCGGGACTGGCGTCGTTGGCAAAAAACGTGCTGGCATACTGCTTGACGCCCATGCCGTAGCCCAACGCCTCGCGATGGTAGCGCACCACGTCATAGCCCGTGTACCCATCGAAGCCGAGGCCCTTGATATGCAGGACCTGATCGTCCCGCAGGATCGACTGGCGTGCCTTGGCGTCCCACACCTCGTAGTATGGGGTCCCGTCGTCGCTCATCTTTCGTTCCGTGCGGTCCGGCAGAAGGGGCCACAGAGCAATCGGTCGGCCGGCCCCGTCCCGCTGGATCTCGGCGTAACCGTTGCCGTAGGTCAATACGTGGGCCTGCCGGGTCTCGATGAACGTCACAGGGTCCATGTAGGGATTGGGCCTGTTGTGCAGCAGATCGTAGACCGGGTGGTCCTGGTACCGCTGGCGGCCGCCGCTTTCGTTGCGGCGATAGAGAATCATCGGCAGGCTGGCCAGCGTGCCGCTGATGATCCGCACGGCGGCCCAGAACGGCGTGAACGTCATGGCCGTATGCTGGCTGACGCGCAGCCCGGCGGCGCTTTTGCCGCCCGTGATGACGTCAACGAACCACTGGGCCGGCTGGTACGTACCGCTGGACTGCCGCTTGTCGTATCCGAAATGTCGCAGAAGCCATTGCATCATATCCGCAAGATCCCCCGCGTCTCGTAAACGCTCTTCTTCGGCGGCTCGGCGGTCATCGCGATCCCGATCGCCATCGTCAGTGCCGTGATGCCGTCGATCTTCTCGCTGGATTTGTCCTTGCTGGGCTTGGTCAGCCCGCCCCGCGTCTCGGCCGCCACATTGGATGCCATCCATCGCAAAACAGGGTCCCCATCGTGCCGCAACTGCCCCGCCATGAGCATCTGCATCAGCTCTCGGAACGGCGCGGCCATGCTGAGAATCCCCTGGCGGAAGGCGATCACCCGCTCGTCGCCCAGCATGCGTTGGAGGTCCTGTGTGATCTGCATGCCCTGGAACCCCTGGTCGATGGCAAGTGCCGTCAGGCCGTAGGGGCGGATGATTCGGGCGATTTCCGAGCCCACCTGGTCGTAATCGACCACGTTGCCCGGCGTGCGGCGGATGTGGCCCTGCCGGCTCCATGCGTCGATCTGGCTCTCCATGCGAGGGTCGCGGCTCGGCGGATCGGCCGGCAGCCAGCAGAAATGCCGAAGCCAGTAGTCCCGGCGGATGAATGCACACTGCTGCGTTTCGCCACGCAGATCCTCAAACTCGACCGTCACCGGCTCGCCTCGGTCGCTTCCAAACAGCAGAATCAGGCTCACAAAGTCCCGGATCGCCCCGATATCGAGCGCCGCCCAGCAGGGTTTGCCCGCGAACGTGCCCCAGTCGATCTCCTCGCGGCAGGCGTCCCACGCGTCCATCGGGATGCACCGCTCGGCCTGCTCGGTGCGGATATTGAGGTGCAAACGCTTGAAGGTGTTCTCGTAGGCCGGGTCTTCCTTGGCCTTTTTGCACTCGCCACGCAGGTAATCGAGGCTCACGCTGACACTGAGGTTCGGATTGGCCTTCTCCCAGATGTCCTGGCGGGTCCAGTCATCGGCCGTCGTCGCCTCGTAGATCACCGGCAGGTAGGTCTCGTCGTCGATGATGCCGTCGCGCACCTTGACCGCGTAGTTGTACTCGTCGTTGCAGATGCTCGGCCGGTCGTAGTCGGCGGTGGTGACGAACAGCATCAGCGGCTGGATGCGGTTGGCCGAGGCCATCGCGGTCACCAGTGCGTCGTAGAGCTTCCGGTTGGGCTGGGCGTGCAGTTCGTCGATGATGCCGAGGTGCTGGTTGTCGCCGTGGGCGACGTTCTCGTCGGCGGGGATGACCTTGGTCACGGTGTTGTCGGTCTTGGTCAGGCACCGCGTCGTGGCGTACTCGTGACACCGCTTGGCCATCTCCGGCTCGTTGCGGATCATGCCTACGATGTGCCGAAACAATTTGCTGGCCTGGTCGCGGCTGGCGGCGGCGATGTTGTTGATCTGGCCCGCCTCGTCGTCCAGGAAGAATACCGCGTTGTGGATCGCCGCGCACAGCGGCGTTTTGCCGTTCTTGCGGGGCACGTAGATCAGTGCCTTGCGGTAGCGGCGCACCGGGCGGCCGAGGAAGTCCTCGCGCATCCACCCGAAAAGATTGGCGACGATGGCCTTTTCCCACGCCTCCAATAGAAACGGCTGGCCGGCCAGGGCCCCCTCGATGTGCGTGCAGCAGGTCTCGATGAAGTCGATGTAATACTGGGCCCGATCCGGCTCAAACCAGCATTCGTCCGCGTCGCGGAACGGGTCGTAGCCGGGGATCGCGCAGAGAATCTTCCGCCACGCCTTCGGCGCCTTGCTGCGCTTGAGCCCACGGGGCCTGCCTGTCTTGACCGCTGCCACCAAATTCACGCTCCTGTCATC
>JAQTVL010000185.1 GCA_028706835.1 Phycisphaerae bacterium
TGTCGACCGCCAAGGACGGCTCGATCTACGTCGGCACGGCGAACGAAGCGATCGTCGGCAAGATCGGCACCGGGTTCGCCGTGAAGGGCACGTTCACCAGCAAGCCGATCGACGCCAAGGCGATCGCGCGCTGGGGCGTGATCCACGAGCGGTCGAACACGTCGGCCGGCGGCGCCGTGAAGTTGCAGACCCGCTCGGGCAACCTGGCGGATCCGGAGGATTCGCTGTGGAGCGCGTGGAGCGAGCCGGCGGCTGCGACCGAGCCGGTCACCGTGAACTCCCCGGCGGCCCGGTTCATCCAGTACCGCGTGGTGCTCAGCAGCGACAAGCCGGACGTCACGCCGATCGTCAAGGCCGTGACGCTGTCGTACGTGAGCGAGAACCAGGCCCCGAGGCTGACGGCTGCCAAGGCCGTCTCGCCCAGCGCCGCTGCTAATGCGAGCGGCGACGGCGACGGGCCGTCGGAGCGGCCGACCCCGTCGCGCGGCGGGTCGAGCAAGGGCTCGATCGGCAAGATGATCTCCCTGCCGTCCGGCCCGTCGCACGGCGGCAATCGAGGCGGGCCGTCGCGCCGCCCCAGCAGCAGCGACGAGAGCGGCGCGGGCGCCGGCGGGACCATCGAAATATCCTGGACGGCCACCGATCCCAACAACGACACGCTCGAATACATGCTCTCGTTTCGCAAGGTCGGCTCGCAGGTGTGGGTGCCGATGTTCGACAAGCCGATCCGCGACGACAACTACAGTTGGTCGACGCGTGGCTTGCCGGACGGGCAGTACCAGGTGAAGGTGGTCGCCAGCGACCTGCCGAGCAATCCAGCCAACTCCGCCAAGGAGGACGCCCGGCTGACCGACGTGTTCACCGTGGACAACACGCCGCCGACGATCAACAACTTCCGCGTTGTCGAAGCCAAGGGCGGTCGGGTGACATTCGCCGCCGACGCGGTCGACGCGCTCAGCCGGCTGGCGTCGGCGCACGTGAAGGTCGACTCGGTGGCGATCGACGGCCAGGTGGTCGAGCCGGTCGACGGCATCTGGGACCAGAAGAGCGAGTCGCTGCGGTTCACGGTGGACCTGTCCGATAAGCCGGCCGCCGGCCACGTGGTGATCCTCACCGTCAACGACGCCGCGGGCAATGTGGCTTCGGCCTCGTTGGAGGTTGCCAAGCCGTAGGTTTTGCGTTACAATCCCGGGCTCGAATGACGGGGCTCTCGGCAGTTGGCCCTGGGCAGCAGCAGTTGTTGCCGTGGCTGGCCGCTGAAAGCTGATTGCAGAAAGCTATCGTTTCCTGGAGGTTCACCGTGCATTATCCGCATCGCAGCAGCAACATTAAGCGTCGCCGCTCCATCGGCTTCCTCGCCCGCATGAAGACCAGCAACGGCCGAAAGCTGATCAATCGCAAGCGTCGCGTTGGCCGAAAAGTTCAGGTCGTCTGATTTCCTCCCTCCCCCGACGGGGGAGGGCCGGGGAGAGGGGCGCGGCGACTGCGCCACGGGATTTCCCGTTACGCCCCGACGTCGGAGTTGTCGTATGCCGTTGTACGAGTATTCCTGTCCCGCCTGCGGCCACCAGTTCGAGGAACTGACGCGGTCGGCTGATGCTGACAAGATCAAGTGCCCGAAGTGCTCGAAGAAGGCCCAGCGGAAGTTCAGCACGTTCGGCGTCGCGATGGCCCCGAGCAAGTCGTCCGGCGGCCCGCCGCCCGGTTGCGGCGGGTGCCCCGGCGCCGGCGGAGGATCGTGCCCGTACAAGTAGGATTCCTACTTCTCCCCCAACTCTGACAGGAACACCGGGCGGTTCTCCAGCGAGGATCGTTTCGCGGCGATGGCGGCGGCCAGGGAGTGGCGCGCGTCGCGCAGGGTCGCCCGCGGCGGCTTGCCTTCGAGCAGCACTTCCATCAGGTGTTGGACGCCCATCCCGCCGCCGCCCATCTGACCGATCTGGATCGGCTCGCCGAACTGAAGTTGCTTGCCCTCTTCCTTCACGAAGCACCGCAGCAGTTCATCGCGGTTCTCGCACCACAGGCTTCGCTTGAGGCCCTGAAGCCCGAACGTCTCGCGCACCAGGCCCGTGGCTGAGTCGGACACCTGGAACGTCGCGCCGCTCTTCAGCTTGCCCACCGACCACATCGTTTCTTCGTCCGTGCTGTCCGGTTTGGTCGTGTTGGTCGTGCAGTAAATGTGATCGTACGGCCCGGCCATCCAATACACCAGGTCCAGCGCGTGGCACATGTGGTGCAGTAGCCATGTGCCGAACTCGTCGGGGTGGACCATCACCTTGTAGCGCATGCCGTTCGCCCACAGGTCCCGGCCTCGCCACATTTCGCAGAAGATCGTCTGGATGGGCCCGAAGAAATCCTCGTCGATCAGTCGCTTGATCTCGTAGAACAGCGGCGTGTGCCGCAGGGTGTAATTGACGACGTTGGCCAACTTGCGACCCTCGACGGCCTCGATCATTTCGTCGGCGTCTTCGAGGGTCAGCGCGATCGGCTTCTCGACGAACATCGCCAGCCCGGCCTCGGCGCCAGCCAGCACCTGCTCCTTGTGCGCGTAGCTCGTGCTCATCACGCACAGGAAGTCCAGGTCCCAACTGCACAACTCGCAAATGTCGTGCGTCGTCCGCAGCCCGAAGGTGTCGCGGGCGACGGCCAGTCGCTCCGCGCCGCGATTGCACGCGGCGACGATATCCGCCTGGCCCGCGTAGTTCTTGCGAATCCACTTGACCAGATCCTGGCCTGCCCAGCCGAAGCCTGCCACGCCGCCCTTGAGCATTGCGACCTCCCAAAACGGTGTTCAGTGGCCAGTGGTCAGTGGTCAGTGAATGAAGAATGCACGGTTGGACCGAGCGACTTGTCTCTTGCTGACCTCTGGCCACTGGCCACTGCTCGCTGACCACCGTCTTACTTCGCGACTTGCACTCGCACGGGCTGCGATATGATCGTCTCGCCGGCCGGCTCGAAGCTGACGGCCTTGGCACGCACCTCGAACTCGCCGGCGGGCAGTCTCCACGACCACGACTTACCGATCTTCTCCACCTTGATCGTTAGCACGCCGTCGGCGATCTCGCCGCTGGTCAACGCCGCCTGCACGCTGTCGGCCAGCAGCGTCTCCACCTTGTCGGGCTCGTCCTTCTTGGGTATCTCGACCTTGCCGACGGTCGGCTCGACCGGTCTTCCGGCGGCGTCGGCGATCGTCAGCGGCGGGTGGGCCTCGCTGCCCCAGTCGGGCAACTGGATGCTCTTCTCGCCGCTGTGCTCGTACAGCCCGACCAACGCGACGTGGCCCTTGGCCGGCCAGACCACCGAATCGGCCCGCAGGTTCATCCGCACGTCACCGCACTTCTCGCCCCACATCACCGGCGGCCTGCTGCTCGCGGGCACGACGGCGACGGCCAGGTACAGCGTGCCGCCGCGCGGCAGGCCGTCGACTTTGAGCAGCTCGCGCTGCCCTTCGCGGTTGAGCAGCATCACGGTCTTGTTCGCGTCGCCGGTGATGGTGACGACGAGGAATGCGTCGCCGGAGTCCTTGCGGACGGCGGCCTTGAACCGCCGGGTCATCGGCGGCCAACTGACGATCGGCGTCGCCTCGGCGCCGATGTCGGTCCAGTCGCTGGCATCGCCCGCGCCGCCGAGGCCGGCCTTGGTTACGATCTGGGTAATCCAGCCGTCGCTCGGAATCACATTCTCCGCCGGCTTTTCCGAGGCAGCCACCAGCTTGATCTGCACCTTCACGGCGCCCTCGGGCTGGCTGGCCGGCGGATCGTCGGCTGCCTGGGCCGCCGCGGCGAACGTGAACGTGACCAGTGCCACCGCGCTGAGCAATCGCAGCATCGTTGGGTCTCCTCGGGGCCGTGAAAACGTCTTGCCCGTCTGTTCCTTCCCCATCAGAACGTCGCTGGACGTGATTTGTTGCCGCGACGAATCGGTCGCCTTAAGAGTAGTGGAGCACATGCGACCGGTCAAGCGCCGAGCCGCGAGCGGGTGCATGACCGTAGCTGCGCATCCCCTCCGAGCCGCGGAGCGGCCATAGGGATTAGCCCATGGCGCCAGCCATTGGTATCTACACAAGTCCAACGTCCTCGACGGCAGAGCCTTTCCCGCTCCATCTTCGCTGTTTGTGGAGTGCGGTGTCGAGTCCGCCGCTCGCGAGCGCAGCGAGTCGAACGGCGGGCGAGGCACCGCTTTGCTGTGGCGCGAGAGCCACGCCGGTGCGCGGGGAAAAGCGGTGCCTCGACCGCCTGCGGCGGCCTCGACACCGCACTCCACAAAAAGATGCTCGTTTGCCCTGAGCGATGTCCCGACGGACTTGTGTAGATACCAATGGCTTACGCCATGAGCTAAATTCCTCCGCCCCATCCGGGGCGGGCCGGCACTGGGCCAACTCTACCGAGCGCAGTTACGGTCATGCACCCGCCGCGAGCTTCCGTTCGCGGCTCGAATGACTTGCATTCCCCAGTGGAACCCAAGCCCGCTCTATGCTTAAATACCGCCATGAACAACCTCATGATGCCCCTGCAACTGCTGCTGGTCGTCGTGGCGTCGTTCCTCATCGGGCTGGAGATGGAGGGTCGCAAGGCCGGCGGCAAGACCTATTCCCCCGGAGGCGTGCGCACGTTCCCGCTCATCAGCCTGGCCGGCTTCCTGCTGATGGTCCTCGGCGGCGGGAACATGGCGCCGTTCGTTGCGGGCCTGGCGATCCTCGGCCTGCTGCTGGCGCTGCTCTACCGCGTCAAGACGCTCAACGGCAACTACGGCATGACGACCGAGGCCTACGCGGTCGTCACCTACATCCTCGGCGCCCTCGTCGCGGCCCAGCTCTGGTGGCTGGTCGCGGCCCTCACCGTGCTGATGGTCCTGCTCCAGGAGCTCAAGGACCCGCTGGAGCGGCTGGTCACGCTGTTGCCCGGCCACGAACTGATCACCGTCGTCAAGTTTGTGCTGTTGTCCGCGGTGATTCTGCCGCTCATGCCCGCCGGCCAATACACGCACTACAATCTCCAGCCGCGGATGATCTGGCTGGTCGTCGTCGCGGTCACCGCGATCAGTTACGCCAGCTACCTGCTCGGGCGTTTCACCCGCCGCGGGCGGGAAAGCCTGTTACTGGTCGGCCTGCTGGGCGGGGCGTACTCCAGCACCATGACCACGATCATCCTGTCACGGCGGTCCGCCCACGCGGGCGAGAACACCCATGCGACCGCGACGGCTGGGGCGATCCTGTCCGCCAGCGGCGTGATGAACATTCGGCTGCTGATCCTGATCGCGATCTTTTCGCCGGCGCTGGCCCGCGAGGTGCTCGCGCCGCTGCTGATCGCGGCGGCTGTCGGCGTGACGGTCGGCACATTGCTCTGCCTGCTCGGCGGCCGGGGCCGCACGGACTCGCAGCGGACCTGGACGCCGCCGGCGCCCGGCGACGCGAGCGAGGCTGCCCAGTGGATGGCGGTCCAGCCGGCCGGCGATCGGCCGGCCGAGCAGTCCAGCCCGCTGGAACTGCGTATCGCGCTCGGTTTCGCCGCGATGTTCGTCGTCACCCTCGTGCTCACGCAGGAGGTCCACGTTCGCCTCGGCGAGCGGGGCATGTTCGCGCTGGCTGGGGTAAGCGGACTGGGCATTGTCGATCCGCTCGTGCTCAGCCTGACGCAAACGGCGCGGGCGACGCTGGCGTCGGCCGGGTTGGCGGTGATGATCGCAGCCGCGGCCAACCACGTGGCCAAGGGCGTCTACGCGATGGTGCTCGGCGAGCGTCGCGCCGCCCGGCTGGCCATGGTGCTGCTGCTCGGCCTGGCGGCTGTGACGCTGGCGGCGTGGTGGGGTGCGAGGTGGCTGCCATGAAATCGTTGTTTCTGATCCGTCACGGCAAGGCAGGTTCGCGCTCGGAGTATGCCCGCGACGCCGAGCGGCCGCTGACCGAGGAGGGCGCCCACGAGGCGGCGCTGTGCGGTCGTGGGCTGGCGAAGATTGCCGCGATCGACGTGATGTTCACCAGCCCGCTGATCCGCGCCCGGCAGACGGCGGAACTGTTCGCCCAGGGGTTCACGCCGCAACCGACGATCAGCGTGATCGACGAACTCGCCCCGGTGAACAGCCCTGCCAGGTTGCTCAAGATCGTCAATGCCGCTGGGGCCGAGTCGGTCGCGCTCGTCGGGCACGAGCCGGACATGAGCAGCCTGACGAGCTGGCTGCTGACGGGCCAGGGCATCGTGGCCGTGGAGTTTAAGAAGGCGATGGTCTGCCGCATCGACTTCGAGGGCGAGGCGGCGGCCGGGGAGGGCACGCTGGCCTGGCTGATCCCGGCGAAGGTGATGCGGACGACGGGGAAGTAAGCGCGGTTCCGAGGGCCAAGTACCGAGTGTCGAATGAAAAAGCCGGGGAAGACTGAAATCGAGACGAAGTTCCTGCTGCGTAACGCGCGGGAATTGGCTCGCGTGCCGGCGGCGCTGGTCAAGATGTGCGATCGGGTTCGGCCTCGCGGCACCATCCTGCTGCTGGATAGCTATGTGGACACCGCCGACTGGTGGTTCTTTCGGGCGGGGCTTGCCTGCCGGATTCGGCGGCAGCGGAGCGAGTCGGGGAAGGCTGCCGGGGCGAAGGCCTGGCTGGTGCTCAAAGAACTCTCGCGGGCCCCGGGCGGGATCTCGTCGCGGATGGAACTCGATGAGCCGCTGGCCGCCAGGAACGTGCCGGGCACGCCGGTCCGCGCTCTGCCCGCCGGCAAACTCGGCGATCGGCTGCGAAGCCTGCTCGGCGGCCGGGCGGTGCGGACACTGTTCGACATCGAGAATCGCCGGACGGTGACGCACGTGGTGCGCGACGGCGCGGCCGTTGAGGTGGCGGCAGACGAAGTCACGTTCCGCGCCGGCGGGAAGAAATCGCGACGTCTGGCGGAGGTTGAACTCGAATCGCTCACCGGGTCCGCGAAAGGCCTGGCCTCGCTGCGCGACACGCTCGCCCGCCGGCTGAACGGCCGGCCGGCCCGGCAGAGCAAGTTCCAGATCGGCCTGCGCCTCGCGGGCCTCACGCCGCCGCGCGTGCGGCGCATCGGGCAATTGCGGCTGTCGGCGGGGGGTACGACGCGGGCGGCTGCCTGCGCCATCGTCGGCCTGCTCTTCGGCCAAATCCTGTGGAGCGATCCGGGCGTACGGCTTGGCTTGGGCGACGAGCCGGTGCATCAGATGCGGGTTGCGTGCCGCCGGCTTCGGGCGGCGCTGCGAATCTTCCGCGAGGCCCTTGGCCAGCGGCTGACGGAGTCGCTGCACGAAGAATTGTCCAGCCTGTGCGACACGCTCGGCGCTGTCCGTGATCTGGACGTCTACATCGCCAGCCTGCCCGAGGATGCGAAGACGGCGGCGACGATCCGACACTACCGCGCTCGCCTCGAACGGCAGCGGGCTGTGGCGCGTGCGCACGTATTCGATCGGCTGAACGGGCCGGTCTATGCGTCGCTCATCCGGCGATTGCGGCGGCTGGTCAGCGCCGCCGGCGCTCGCCCGAGCAACCCGGCGGCTCGCGAGCCGATCGCGGCGTTCGCTCGTCGGAAGGTTCGCGGGCAGCTCAAGCGACTGCTTCGCCGGGGCCGCACGATTCTGGCGAATCGTAGCGACAGCCGATTGCACAAACTCCGGCTCTCGATCAAGCGGCTGCGCTACACCTGCGAGTTTGTGCAGTCGCTGTTCGGGCGGCCGATGACGCGATTCATTGCGCGCCTGGTGGACATGCAGGACGCGCTCGGCCGGCTGCGGGACGCGACGGTGTCCGGTTCACTGCTGGCGCAGTTCGCCAAGTCGCTGGCGGGCCGGCGAGCGGCGCAGGCGTGCGTTGAGCGTCTGGCCCGCAGTCGCGGGAAGATCGCCCGGCGGCAGCGGGCCGAGTTCGCCGGGCTGTGGTCGCGGTTCGACCAGAAGCAGGTCCGACGGGCGCTGAAGACGGCGTTGTCGGATTGACAGAGAAGAGTCGTTGCTCCGATCCCTGGACGAGAAGGAATGATTCGAAAGGATATTCTGCGATGATCAACCTGGCGGTGCTGTCCACAGCGCACATTCACACCAAGGGCTTTCTGACGGACATGGGCAAGCGCGGCGATTGCCTGCCCATCGCCATCTGGGATGACGTTGAGGACCGCGGCCGCCGGTTCGCCCGCGAGTTCAGCTCGGAGTTCGTGCCGGACCTGGAGGCGGTCGTCGGGCGAGAGGATG
>JAQTVL010000186.1 GCA_028706835.1 Phycisphaerae bacterium
CTTCGATCCGACGATCTTCGCCGACCTGTCCGGTTCGAGCGGGACCACCGATCCGCCGCACGCGCCGGAAGCGCAGACGCACGTGCTGGACGCCGACGTCGGCGGGCGAATCCGCACGCCGGCGGGCACGGATATCAGCGCGATGCTTGAGATGAACCGCACCAACCCCTCCCCGCTCAACGCCGACAAGTTGACGCAGACGCGGGCCAGCCTGTCCGTCACGCAGGCGCTGCTCCAAGGCGCGGGGGCGAAGGTGAACCTGGCCAGCCTGCGACAGGCGGAACTCGACACGCTGTCTTCGCTCTACGAACTGCGTGGCTTCACGCTGGCACTGGTCGCGGACGTGCAGGCCGCGTATTGGAACTACATCCTCGCCCAGAGGCAGATTGAAATCTTCGAGCACTCGGTCGATCTGGCCAAGCGGCAATTGGCCGACATTCAGGAGCGGATCAACGTCGGCCGACTGGCCAAGACGGAACTGGCGGCGGCTGAGGCTGAACTTGCCCTGCGCAACGAAGGCCTCATCGACGCCCGCAGCAGTTTGGTGCAAGCCAGGCTAAGGCTGCTTCGCCTGGTCAGCCCCGCCGGCCCGGACCTCTGGACGCGCGACATCACGCCCATGGACCTGCCCAGCGTGCCGCAGGTTCGCCTCGACAGCGTCGAGGCCCACGCCCAGCTCGCCCTGATGAAGCGCCCGGACCTGAACCAGGCCCGCCTGCTGGTCAAACGCGACGAGCTGGAGATCGTCAAGACAAAGAACGGCCTGCTGCCCCGGCTGGACCTGTTCGCGACGCTGGGCAAGAGCGGGTATGCCGAGTCGTTCGGGCGGTCGGTGGCCCAGATGGGCGGGGAAAGCTACGACGTCCTGACCGGGGTGCGGTTCGAGCACGCCCCGATGAACCGGGACGCCCGGGCCCGGAATTCGCGGGCGCTCGCCAGCCGCGACCAGGCCCGCGACGCGGTTGACAACCTGGCCCAACTGGTGCAGGTGGACGTGCGCAGCGCCTACGAGGAGCTGATCCGCGCCCGCGAGCAGGTGGCGGCCACCGCTGCCACCCGCAAGCTCCAGGAGGAAAACCTGCGGGCCGAGACCGAAAAGTTCATCAACGGCAAATCGACCACGCTGCTGGTGGCCCAGGTGCAGCGCGACCTGCTGGCCGCCCAGGTCAACGAGGTGCAGGCGGTGGTAGCCTACCTGAACGCGTTCGTCAGCCTGTTCCGGCTGGACGGCTCGCTGCTGGACCGCATGGGCATCGTAACCCCCGGCCCGGAGACGCCGGTGCGGGAGTAGTAGAGCGTCACAGTCCGTTTGATGGGTGCCATGGCTGGAGCGCCGTCCGGCCGTTTTGGACGGCGGGCCAGCCATGCCCGCGCGAGCAAGACATGCCTGCGACAAAACAGCCGTCGCAGGCATGGCACCCAATCCATCGGTTGACGGCTGACAGAGCCAGTAGTGGTCGTTCACGCCTGAATGTGTGGGTTGGGTGGCGGGGTATTGGGGAGCCACGGGACCTGCCGAGACTCCTATAGAAAAAGCCCCGGGCCTGGCGGCCCGGGGCTGTATGCGATATATCCCGCCACTTCGTTCAACGTCTCACTATCCTGCGTCGAATCGCCCGGCCGGCCATCGCCAGCCCGCCCAGCGCCAGAAACGCCATCGTCGCCGGCTCGGGAACGAGTTGGACGGAAAAGATCGTGCCGGCGCTGTTGGCACCGCCACCCGACGTCATTCCGTAAAGGGTGTTGCCGTCGAGCAGTAGCGATCCCTGCGGGGTCGCGCCGTCGAGGGCGCCGCCGGCAAATTGGTGAATGACTTCGAAGCCCGACCCGGTGGCGCCGACGCTGAAGATGGTTCCGTTCCCCAACCCGCTTCCCGCACCGCCAAGCATCGCCATTCCATAGAGGGTGGTGCCGGAAAGTACCAGTGAACCCTGCGGACTACCCCCGTCGGTCCCACCCGTGAAGTCGTGGAGGATAGAGAGGGCGCCACCGCTGGTCGGAATGCTGAAGACGATGCCATTATTGTCTGCTCCGCCGCCTTGACTGGTCATCCCATAGAGGGTATTCCCGTCCGCCGACAGGGTCAGCGACCCCTGCGGCTTGGCCCCGTCGGCGCTGCCACCTACAAAGGTGTGAAGGACCGCGAAGCCCGACCCATCCGTCTTCATCTTGAAGATCGTTCCGTTGTCGGTGGTGGTTCCACCCCCGTACCCTGTCATGCCGTAAAGATAGTCCCCATAGAGAACCAGATCGCCCATCGGATGCTGGCCCTCCGTGGCGGAGGTAAAATCGTGCAGTTTGGTCAGCACGCCCGCGTCGAGGTTGAATTTGAAGACTGTTCCTGCGATGCTGCCAAGAGCCCCTCCGTAGGGCGCCATTCCGTAAAGGGTCCCAAGTGTCCCGCCGGCGCCGGACCAGATCAGTGAACCCCGCACCGCGCACCCCTCGCTGTTATCCGTGGCCAAGGCGCGAACTACGCTGAATGTGCCAGGGGTAGACCCAATGCTGAAGATGTTTCCGGCACCCACGCTGCTGCCCCCCGAAGCCAAAGTCTGTTCCAACCCGTAGAATAGTGTACTGCCGCCTTGCACCAGCGACCCCGTATTTGGCGATTCTGTGTCGCGCGGGGCAAGGGAGTGAAGGGTGGTCAGGGAGCCGCCAAGGTCGAACTTGAAGACCGTCCCCGAAGAGTTGGTTCCGCCGCTACTTGTCGTTCCGTAAAGCGAGGTGCCGGACTTGACCAGCGATCCCTGGGGATAACCCGGCCCCGTCCAGTCCGTCCCTGGGTTGAACGAGTAGAGCACCGTAATCGCATCCGCCGACGCCGACTGCGCGGACAGCCCCAACATGATTCCCATCGCCACGACAGCCAACCCAAAAATAATTCCGCGTTTCATTCAGATACCCTCCTCGGGTTATGGGAAGCCTGACGGATGCGATCACCCGGCCGCCCCGGCTGATACGCCCGTCGCTCGGAACCAAGATCGCCCGTCCGCACGCGCGGACAGGTCGCTTCCTTCGCTCTCTCTGGTCCGTGGGGGATTGCTGTCCTCCCCGCCCGGATGTCAAGACATCAAGAGAGCAAACGGCGTGCCAGCCGGATCCGAAACGTCACTGCGACCGCCGGGCCCGCCATGTAACATCTTGCCATCAAACAAGGTAAAGATACGCAGAATTATTTTTCCGGTCTTCCGGTGGTTTGGCTGAATACGCCCCGGATGTTGATAAAAATAAACACTTAAGGCTACATAAAGCTCGCTTTGAACGTAACCTCTTGTATAATATGGGTTAGCGGTGTCGCACAGAATCAACACGTTCTGTCGGACGAAAGCTCCCCCCGACCCCGTTCCAACGAGGCGAACAGTGCAGGGCAACTACGAGGCGGCGGCCGGGTTAAAGGAATCGGCCTCGACGGTTCGGGCCGTAACTGCGCCGGATCGGCTTCGCTCGGCGATGTCGCCGGGCCCACGATCAGGCTGACCTGAAACCGGGGATGATTGGACCATGACACGACGCAGCCTCGTTCGACTCTGGATCGTTGTGCCGCTGGTGATCGCGGCGGCGGGCATGATGGTCGTCCTCGTGGCGACCGGCGCCTCCACGCCCGCGGAGCAGGCCGGGAGTTACCACTCGCCGGTTGATGTCGCGTTTTCGCCGGACGGCAAGTGGCTGGCGACCTGCGACTACACCGCAGGCGAGGTCGCCCTCGTAGACCCGGCTGAGAACAAACTGGTTCGCCAGGTGGCCGTGAACGGCGAGCCGGCGGGGTTGGCCTGGGCGGAAGATTCGGCTGCCGTCTACGTCGCCGAGCGGTCGTCGGACACGGTGGCCGTCATCGATCCCGCCAAGGGCAAGGTTACGAAACGATTGGACGTCGGCCGTCGACCGACGGGCCTGGCGATGGTTCCCAACCGCAAGTGGCTGCTGGTGACCAACTCCGGTGGCGATGACGTATCTGTCGTCGATCTGGCGACGGGCAAAGAGAAAGGCCGGGTCGCCGTGGTGCGCGAGCCCGTGGCTGTCGCGGTCACGCCCGACGGCACGCGAGCGGTCGTCGCCAACCTGCTCCCGGCCGGCGACGCGACCGACCCGACCTTGTCCGCTGCGGTCAGCGTCATCGACCTGGACAAGCTCGAACGGATCGCCGACGTCCGGCTGCCCGGCGGGTCCACCTCGCTTCGGGACGTGGCGGTCTCGCCCGACGGCCAGTGGGCCTACGTCGTTCACACCCTTGGCCGATTCACCCTGCCGACGACGCATCTCGAGCGCGGCTGGGTGAACACCAACGCGATGAGCATCGTCCGGCTGGCGGGACCCGAGGCCCCCGCCACCCAGCCGGCGAACACAACGCCCCCAGCCAAGAAGGCCCCGGCCGCCCCGGCTGTCCCCGCGGATGTCTTCAGCGGCAAGCCGGAGCTTTACGCGACGTTGTTGCTCGACCGCGTCACCGAGGGTGCCGCCGACCCCTGGGGCCTGGCCCTGTCGCGCGACGGCAAGACAGCCTGGGTGACGCTGGCCGGCGTTCACCAACTGGCGCGGATCGACCTGGAGCGATTGCACCCGCTGCTGGCCGGGCAGATACCGGGATCCATGAAGAAGACGCTGGACGAGTTGAACCGCTATCGCCAGGCGGGCGTCCAGGTCACCTGGCTGGACATCAAGGCCGACCGGAAGAACCGCGAGCAGCTCGCCAACGACCTGGCGGCGCTGCACGTGGCTGGCGCGCTCCAGCGGACGCCGCTGACGGGCGCCGCCCCTCGCGGGCTGGACCTGGCCCCGGACGGCAAGACGCTGGCGGTGGCGATGTACTTCTCCGGCACGGTGCTGATCGCGGGTGCGCCTGGCGGCGAGGTCGCGGCCACGATCACGATCGGCAAGAATCCCCCGCCCGACCTGGCCCGCCGCGGAGAGATGATCTTCCACGACGCGAACTACTGCTTCCAGCACTGGCTGAGCTGCGCGACCTGCCACCCCTCCGGCGGGCGGGCCGACGGGCTCAACTGGGACCTGCTCAACGACGGAATGGGCAACCCCAAGAACACCCGCTCCCTCGTGCTGGCCGGCCAGACCCAGCCGAAGATGGCCATGGGCATTCGGCCGGACATGGAGACCGCGACGAAGGCCGGCTTCCGGTTCATTCTGTTCCGCGAGCCCCAGCCGGAGGACCTGGACGCGGTGAACGCCTACATCCGGTCGCTCAAGCCCGAGCCGAACCCGCACCTGGAGAAGGGCAAACTGTCGAAGCAGGCCCAGCGCGGCAAGAAGCTTTACGACGACCCGAAGATCGGCTGCGCCAAGTGCCACCCTGCCCCGCTCTACACCGACATGAAGCCGTACGACGTGGGCTCACGTGGCAAGCTGGATCGGCCGGGCGACAAGTTCTACTCGCCGGCATTGACGGAGCTTTGGCGGACCGCGCCATACATGCACGACGGCTCCTCGCCGACGCTCAAGGCCATGCTGACCACGAAGAACAAGGACGACCAGCACGGCGTCACGTCCAAGCTGTCCGAGGAGGAGTTGAACGACCTGGTCGAGTATCTGCTGTCGCTGTGACCGGCGGCCAGATCAACCCGCCGCCGGTTGGTTCTCAGAGGAGACAATAGGCGACGGTCCCCCGATTGACTCGGCCGCTTTTCCACCGTTGCGATCGCTCAACGACGCGGTAAGATAATAGCCGGAGGCGCGACATGGCGACAGGCGAGACAGGGGACGTGGAACGGGTTGACCTTCTGAAGCGAATTTCCGTCGACCTGGACGTGTGCGGGGGGAAGCCGTGCATCCGAGGCATGCGGATCTACATCGCGATCCTGCTCGATGGCCTGGCTGAGGGGCTGACTCCGCGGCAACTTCTGGAGCACTATCCGCAACTGACGATGCAGGACGTCCGGGCGGCGCTGGCGTATGCAGCGGAACTCGCCCAGGAGAACACCTGGAAAGTCGCGGCATGAGGCTCAAGCTCGACGAGAATCTCTCCCGAGTGGTACGCGGCTTTTCTCTCCCCTGGGAGAACCTGAGTGTCCGACAGACCGCAAGAGACGAGTGACGGCCAGGAAGAATCCAAGCCCCGCCAGTCGAAGGTCCGGGTGGCGACCGATCAACTCCGGGAGCACATACTCGACAACTTGACGCCGGGGATGCAACTTCCAACCGAGTTTCAACTCTGTCAGTTGCTTGGCGTCAGCCGGAACACCGTCCGGGCCGCCATCAAGCTTCTGCTGGGCGACGGTTGGCTGAAGCGCGAGCGCCGAACGCGGCCGATCGTGACCGCTCCGCGTTCCAGGCCAGTGCGAACATCGGGCCTGGTGGTTCGTGGCAGGCACTCATATCTGTTTCACGACCCGTTTCTCGCGGACCTGACCAGCACTCTGCACCTGGCCAGCGCCGCCCACGGGCGCAGCCTGCTGCACATCTACAGCCATCGGCTGCGGATCAGGACGCCGTTCCTGTCCTGGTCTCCGAACGTGCGGGCAGTCGATTCGTTCCTCATGCTCAATACGTTCGAACCGGCGATCATCGCCGAGGCGGCCCGCTTGGCCCCGACGGTCTCCCTCGACATGGAATGCCGTCTGCCGCACGTCAGCAGCCTCTTCTTCGATCAGTATGCGGCCGTACACATGGGGTTCAAGTACCTCTGCGACCTCGGTCACCGGCGAATCGCCTTTGCCGACCGATCCCAGGTAACCACCGATCCGACCATCCGCGACCGCAGGATCGCCTATGACAAACTCGTTCGCCTGGCCGGGCTGCCAACCGATGATCGCTGGGTCTACGTCTTCACGACAGGCAAGCCGAATTTCTGCGAATGGTTCCGCCAGTTCCCGGAGAGCGAACGCCCCACGGCCGTCCTGGCAAACGATCTGTACGCAAACGTCATTGGGCCGCTTCTGTCAGGCAGGGTCATGATCCCCGAGCAGGTCAGCGTCGTGGCCATCGGGGCCGCGGAGTACGGCAACCATTCTGTCGGCTGGGGCGCATTCAGACAGCGCCGGGCGGCTCAAGCCGCCGGGGCCAGCTTCGACGACTCGCAACACAAGGCGATTCTGTCGCGATTTCCAACGGTGACATACCTGCCTGTCGAAGAAATGGCGACCGCCGCGATCGACGAAGTTGTCCGCCGGGTCGCCGATCCGACCTGCGAACCGATCCACCGGCAATTCGCCCCCGAGCTGGTCCTGGGCGATACCACCGGCCCGCCGGCCGACTAGAAGGCCCCAAGGCATTGAACCCGCGAAGCGGGTGGTGGCGTGTAGCCCCAGGTGAGCGCAGCGAACCTGGGGTGTGTATCCCCCGGTGCCGGAGCCCGCGAAGCGGGCGGCGGCGGGGTGGTGGTCGCGCGGCGGCGGTTGCCTCGGAGCGAAGGGGTTTTCCATGCTGCCGTCGCCCTCTTCGAGGGCTACCCTGATTGGGGGCGGGGTTACCCCAGGTTCGCTGCGCTCGCCTGGGGCTACATGCCGGCGCCCCGTTCCGGGGCTTAAGAGGAATACGGCCAATTCAACCGTCGCCCACATGTCCGGGCTTACCAGCACTACAGCGCAACTTCGTAGCACGGGCATCTTGCCCGTGAGTTTTCAGGGCCTCAACGGCCCTGAAGACCATGGGCGGGACGCCCATGCTACGAAAAGGGCCGCAGGTTGCGCTGTAGTGCTAGGCGGAACACGCCACTCGTTACCCGCGTGCGGCGCCCCGGCGAATGTCGCCTCATCGCACGTTGCGAAAACGCAACATCGCAACAAGTAAGCATAACACCATATACCGCAAGGCATTATACATTCTTTGTACCTATCATGTTCCTGATTTCGCGTCGCTTTTTGGCGCGCAAATCGTGATTGTCCGATAACGCCGATGCGACCATAAGATGCGGCACATAAATAGGTTGTGTATCTTTGCTGTTCGGCTCGACGCGAGTGGCACGCCGTTTGCTCTACTGTGATAGTGGTCTAGCGGTGTCGGCTTCGATTCCGCGCGTGACGTGTTAGGAGCCGTTCGATGAGGAAGAATATGATGAAGCGAACTTCGGTATTGACGGTGATGGGCATTGGCGTGGTCTTCGCGATGACCCTGTTGGTCGCCGCGCCCTCCGCGAGAGCGAATCTGATCACGTGGAATCCCACGTCGGGTAATGGTTTTGAGACTGTCGCAAATTGGACGGGAACGACAAAACCGCCCACAAATGA
>JAQTVL010000187.1 GCA_028706835.1 Phycisphaerae bacterium
GTCTTCCAGGTGTACGTGGGCGTACTCGCCCGCCAGTCGGCGGATCACCTCGGCGGGGTCCTCGCCCACGCAGAACATGTGGCCGAGGTCGAGGTTCATCTTCACCAGCGGCGTGGCGAAGTCCATGATGAACTCGATATACTCCTGCGTCTTCTCGATCATCAGGCCCGGCTCGGGCTCGATGCAGATGGTCACGCCGGCGGACTGCGCCTCGCTGAGCAGTTGCTCGATGCCCTCGTAAAACCGCACCGGCGCCGCGGAATGGTCCACGCCCTCCAGCGGCCCGCCGGGCTCGGTGCTGACGGTGGTCGCGCCGATCGCCTTGGCCAGGCGGATCGACGATCGCGTGTGCTCGATCCGCTGCCGCCGCTGCGACTCGTCGTCCTCGACCCAGCTTGGGTGATACGTGTCGCCGAGCGCGAACAGCGTGAACGCGTTCACGTTCGAGACGCCCAGCCCGACCGCGTCGAGCTGCGTGTTCAGCTCCGCCAGCCGATCGGCCGTCATGTCCGGCGGATAGGCGTGAGGCCGGTCAGCCATGACCTCGATGCCCGAGTAGCCGATGGCCGCGATGGCGGCGACGGCCTCGGACAGCGTGTGCTGCTTGAACGCATTGGAGGAGAATGCGAGTTTCATAAGGCGGGTGATTCTACTGGCGCGACGGTCCGCTCACAAGCGCAGTCGCTTCCGCATGGCCTGCTCCGAGGTCTGTTCGAGCAGTTCGATCACGCGGCTGATGGCCTCAGCCAGCGGCATGCCCGGCGGGCGGATCGCGACGTAATCGTCGAGGCAGTCGAACTTGGCCTGCGTCGCCCCCGGCTCCACCGCGCTGCCGACGATGGCGATCACCGGCACCTTCAGGCTGCGGGCCAGCCGGCCAACGCCGATCGCTGTCTTGCCGTAGAGCGACTGGCTGTCCAGCTTGCCCTCGCCGGTGATGCACAGGTCAGTGTCGCGAAGGCGATCGGCCAGCTTCGTCGCCTCGATCACCAGGTCGATGCCGCGCTGCAACTTCGCGTCGGCAAAGGCCACCAGCCCGCCGCCGAGTCCGCCGGCAGCCCCCGCGCCCGGCAGGTAGGCGATCTCCTTGCGGAGGAAGCACTCGACTAGGCTGGCCATGTGCGACAGGTTGTCGTCGAGCGTTGTCACCATCTCGGGCGTGGCGCCCTTCTGTGGGCCGTAGACGGCTGACGCGCCGGTGGGGCCGACAAGTGGATTCGTTACGTCGCACGCGGCAATAAGCTCGACGAGTTTCAGCCGCGTGTCCCGGTGGGCCAGATCGATGCGGGTGACGCGATGAAGCTGCCCGCCGCTGAGGCCCGGGGGGAGCAGGTTGCCCGCGTCGTCGAGGAACTGCACGCCGATCGCCTGGGCCATCCCTGCGCCGCAGTCGTTGGTGGCTGACCCGCCGATGCCCAGGATGATCCGCGCGACGCCCAGTTCGAGCGCGGCGGTGATGAGTTGCCCCGTGCCGTACGTGGTGGTCAGCAGCGGATTGCGAAGTGTCGGTGGTACGAGCATCAGGCCGGACGCAGCCGCCATTTCGATGACCGCCGTCCGCCCGTCGCCCAGGACGCCGAACGTCGCCTGCACGGGCTGGAACAGCGGACCCGCTACCTCGACTGTTTGCGTGGTTCCCCCCGTGGCCGCTACCAGCGCCGCGACGGTCCCCTGGCCGCCGTCGGCCATGGGGCAGATGTCTATCGTCGCGTTGGGCGCGGCCCGCCGGACGCCGCGCGCGATGGCATTAGCGACCGCGACAGCGTCGGCCGATTCCTTGAACGAGTCGGGGGCGATGAGGATTCTCATAGTTGCCAGATTCTAGCCGGATTGGGCGTCAAGGCAAAGGCGGCGTTGCAGCGGCAAAGCGGTGGGGGCATGACCGTAATTGCAGTTCGGGTTCGGGCATCGTCTGTCCCGTAGGGACATTTGGCAATAGCCCAGCGATTCATCGCTGGGGACGTAATCGTACCCAGCGGGGGGGAGTCCCGCAGGGACGATTGGACGGCGAACGCGCGGCCCGGGCGTCCAATCGTCCCTACGGGACTACGGACGCAATTTGAGGGATCGATCTCCCAGCGATGAATCGCTGGGCAATTTCCAACTGCCCCTGCCGGGGCAAACAAATACGGTCATCCAGGCCAACCGGTTGGCGACACGGTTGGCCGTGTGTATTCGGTAAGAAGCGTCCCGTCACGCCGAAATCTACCCTCTCACGTCTCCATCCACAAATCGATGGCGTCGGCGGCCTCGCGGCCGGAGGCGATGGCGCGGACCACCAGCGAGGCGCCGCTGATGCTGTCGCCGGCGGCGAAGACGGCCGGCTGACTGGTCATGAAGCCGTTCACCGCGATGTTGCCGCGGGCGTCGCGCTCCAGGCCGAACTCCTCGATCAGGCCGGTCGGCACGACGTGCATGAATCCCATTGCGATCAGCACCAGGTCGACGTTCAGCACGAACTCGCTGCCGGGCGACTCGCGGAAGGGCGGGGACTTCCCGGCCTGCCCCTCTCCCCGACCCTCCCCCCGAGGGGAGGGGGAGGAGGAGACAGCCGGGGGCGGCTGTGCCACATTCCACTCGACCCCGACGCCGTGCAGTTCCGCCACGTGCGAGCCGGCGCCGGTTAGTTTCTTCGTCAGAACGCTCCAGCGGCGGTCGCAGCCTTCCTCGTGCGAACTGCTCGTTCGCAGGATGGTCGGCCAGCTCGGCCAGGGCGACGCGGCGGAGCGGGCGTCCGGTGGCTTGGGCAGGATTTCGAGCTGGTGGATTTCCCGCGCGCCCTGCCGCCTGGCGGTGCCCACGCAGTCGCTCCCCGTGTCGCCTCCGCCGATGACCGCGACGGACTTTCCCGCGGCGTCGATCCGCTCGTGCGGGAACACGCGGTCGCCGGCGTTAATTCGGTTCTGCTGCGCCAGGTAGTCCATCGCGAAATGGACGTTGTCCGCCTGTCGGCCTGGCACGTCCAGATCCCGAGGCCAGCCAGCCCCCATCGTCAGCAGGATCGCGTCGTAAAGCTTCTTCAGGTAGCGAGCCGAGATGTCTTTGCCGACATGCACGCCCGCCTGGAACTCGACTCCCTCGGCCCGCAGTTGCTCCAGCCGGCGGTCGAGGATTCGCTTGTCGAGCTTGAAATCCGGGATGCCGTACCGCAGCAGCCCGCCGATGCGGTCGTCCTTCTCGAACACCGTCACGTCGTAGCCGCGGCGCACGAGTTGCTGGGCCGCCGCCAGGCCCGACGGGCCTGAGCCGACGATCGCGACCCGCCGGCCGGTCTTTTCGCCCGGCAACTGCGGCTGGATCCACCCCTCGCGCCAGGCGCGTTCCACGATCTGGTATTCGATGTGCCGGACCAGCACCGGGTCGTCGTTGATGCCCAGCGAGCAGGCGGCTTCGCACAGGGCCGGGCATATCCGCCCGGTGATCTCGGGGAAGTTGTTCGTCGAGTGCAGCAGGTCGCTGGCGTCGCGCCATCGCCCGCGGAACACCATCTCGTTGAAGTCGGGGATGCGGTTCTTGACCGGGCAGCCGGCGCCCGCGCCCGGCACGGTCGATGTGCCGTGGCAGAACGGGATGCCGCAGTCCATGCACCTGGCCGCCTGCTGGAGCAGCTTCTCCTCGGGCAGCGGCAGGTCGATTTCGAGAAAGTCGCGCACCCGTTGCTCGGCCGGGCGATGGCCGGCCTCCTCGCGGCGATGCTCCATGAACCCACCTGGCTTACCCATGGAACACCTCCTCCGTCGCCGCGGTCATGTCTGTCTCGCGGAGTTCCCGCTCCCGCAGGCGGTCCATCGCCTTGCGGTAATCGATCGGAATGACCTTCACAAATCGCCCGACCATCTCGGCCCAGCCGTCGAGCACCCGCTTGGCCTGCTTGCTGCCCGTCCACTCCAGGTGGCGGCGGAGCAGGTCGCCGAGCAGCTTACGGTCCTCCTCGTGCCAGACGCTTTCCAGGTCGACCAGGTCGAGGTTGCACACGGTGTCGAACAACTGCCGCTCGTCGAGCACGTAGGCGATGCCGCCGCTCATCCCGGCGGCGAAGTTTCGGCCCGTCCGGCCGATCACGACGATCACGCCGCCGGTCATGTATTCGCAGCCGTGGTCGCCGACGCCTTCGACCACCGCGGTCGCGCCGCTGTTTCGCACGGCGAACCGCTCGCCGGCCAGTCCGTTGATGAACGCCTCGCCGCTGGTCGCGCCGTAGAGCAACGTGTTGCCGACGATGATGTTCTCGCGGGCCTCGAACGGCGAGCCGTCGGGGGTCTCGACGATGATCCGCCCGCCGGACAGCCCCTTGCCGAGGTAGTCGTTCGCGTCGCCGACCAGGTGCAGTGTGACGCCGGGCGCCAGGAACGCGCCGAAGCTCTGGCCCGCGGAGCCGCGGAACTTCAGGTGGATCGTGTCGTCCGGCAGGCCCCGCGGGCCGTGCCGCGTCACGATGCGGTTGCTCAGGATCGTGCCGACCGCCCGATGCACGTTGCGGATAGGCAACTCAAGCTCGACGCGGGTGCGGTCCTCGATCGCGTGCTCGACCTTCGGCAGAATCTGCCAGTCCAGGTGATCGCCAAGCCGATCGGGCTGGCTTCGCGTGCAGCGCAGCGCCAGGGATGGCGCGGACGGCTGGTCTGCCCGTGCGCCGGCGGGAGAACCGCACGTGCCGCTCACGGGAATCGCGAACACCTTGGAGAAGTCCAGGCCGCGGGCCTTGTAGTGCTCGACGGCCTTGCGGGTGCTCAGCCGATCGACGTGTCCGATCATGTCCTCGAATCGCCGGAAGCCGAGGCGGGCCATGATCCGGCGGACCTCCTCGGCCACGAAGAGCATGAACCGTTCGAGGTATTCGGGCTTGCCGGCGAACCGCTTGCGGAGGGCCGGGTCCTGCGTGGCGACGCCGACCGGGCAGGTGCCGACGTGGCACTTGCGCATCAGGATGCAGCCCATCGTGACCAGGGCGGCGGTGCCGAACCCGAACCGCTCGCCGCCGAGCAGCGCGGCGATGACAACGTCCCGGCCGGTCTTCATCTGGCCGTCGACCTGCACGCGGATGCGGTCGCGCAGGTTGTTCAGCACGAGCACCTGCTGGGTCTCCGCCAGGCCGAGCTCCCACGGCGAGCCGGCGTGCTTGATCGACGACAGCGGCGAGGCGCCGGTGCCGCCGTCGTGGCCGCTGATGAGCACCTCGTCTGCGTAGCCCTTGGCGACGCCCGCGGCGATCGTGCCGACGCCGACCTCGCTGACCAGCTTGACGCTGACGCGGGCGGTCGGGTTGGCGCAGCGGAGGTCATAGATCAGCTGAGCAAGGTCCTCGATCGAGTAGATGTCATGGTGCGGCGGCGGGGAGATCAGCGTCACGCCGGGCGTCGCGTATCGCAGCCTGGCGATCTCGTCGGTGACCTTGTGGCCGGGGAGCTGGCCGCCCTCGCCGGGCTTGGCGCCCTGGGCCATCTTGATCTGGATTTCCTTCGCGTTGGCGAGGTAGTGGATCGTGACGCCGAAGCGGGCGGAGGCGACCTGCTTGATTGCGGAGTTCAGTGAATCGCCGCTCGGCATCGGCGTGTAGCGTGCCGGGTCCTCGCCGCCCTCGCCGGTGTTGCTGGCCGCCCCGAGGCGGTTCATCGCGATCGCGACCGTCTCGTGGGCCTCCTTGCTGATCGAGCCGTGGCTCATCGCGCCGGTGCAGAAACGCTTGACGATATCACTCGCCGGCTCGACCTCGTTGATCGGCACCCCGAACCTCTGGTTCGGGGCTTGGCCAAGCCCGGAACCGTAGGTTCCGGGAGACGGATTGCCCTCAACGAACTCGAACAGCCCGCGCAGCGTGCACAGCTTGCGGCCCTGCTCGTTGACGGCCTTGGCGTACTCGGCGTACGCGGCTGCGTCGTTGTTGCGGACCGCGTGCTGCAATTTCGAGACCGTCGTCGGGTTCCACAGGTGCGACTCGCCGTCGACGCGGTAGTGATAGTCGCCGCCGAAGTCCAGGGGCAACTCGCCCGGCGGGCGCGGGCGGAACGCCGCCTTGTGCCGCGCGATCGTCTCGCGGGCCAGTTCCTCCAGCCCGATGCCTTCGATTCGCGAGCTCGTGCCGCGGAAGTAGTTGTCGATCAGTTCGCGGTTCAGCCCGATCGCCTCGAACAACTGGGCCCCGTGGTAGCTTCGCAGCGTGGAGATGCCCATCTTGGACATCGTCTTGAGGAGGCCCTTCTTGATCGCGTTGATGTAGTTGTCGACCAGTTCCTCGGACTCCAGTTCGCCGGGCAGGTCGCCGTGGCGGCGCATTTCGTGGATCGCCTCAAACGCGAGATACGGATTGATCGCCTTCGACCCGTAGCCGACGAGCAGGCAGAAGTGCATCACCTCGCGCGGCTCGCCGCTCTCGATGCAGATGCCGGTCTCCGCCCGCAGTTTGCGGGCCGCCAGGCCGTGGTGCATCGCCGCGCACGCCAGCAGGCAGGGGATCGGCGCCCGCGTCGGGCTCATCTCGCGGTCGGACACGATCAGCAGCGAAGCCCCGCCGCGGACCGCGGCCTCACCGGCGGCGACCATGGCCTCGATGCCGCGCTTCAGCGCCTCGCCGGGATTCACGTCGTCGATGTCGAACAGCGACGGGATCGTCGCCGTCTTGTAGTCGCCGCGCCTCACGCTCTTCAGCCGGAGCACGTCCTCGTTCGTCAGGATCGGGTGCGGCAGCTTGAGCTGGCGGCAATGCTCGGGCGATTCCTCCAGCAGGTTGCCCTCGCGGCCGGTGTAGCTCATCAGCGACATGACCAGCCCCTCGCGCAGCGGATCGATCGGCGGGTTGGTTACCTGGGCAAAAAGCTGCTTGAAATAGTTGAACAGCAATTTTGGCTGGTGGCTGAGCACGGCCAGGGGCGTGTCGTTGCCCATCGAGCCGACGGCCTCCTGAGCGTTGGCCGCCATCGGGCCGACCACCATCGCGAGTTCCTCGCGCGAGTAGCCGAAGGCCCGCAGCCGCTGCATGATCGTCTCGGGGTCCGCGGGCGCCGGCGGGGCCGCCTGAAACAGGCCTCGCAGTTCGATCCGACTCTGCTCCAGCCAGCGGCGATAGGGTTTCTGCCGGGCGATCTTGCTCTTGATCTCGTTGTCGGTGACGATTCGGCCTTCGACCGTGTCGACCAGGAACATCCGGCCGGGCTGGAGCCGGCCCTTCGCCTGGATCCGCTCCGGCGGCATGTCCACCACGCCGACCTCGCTGGCCAGCACCACCAGACCGTCGCGGGTGACGATGTAGCGGCACGGGCGCAGGCCGTTGCGGTCCAGCG
This sequence comes from Phycisphaerae bacterium, assembly GCA_028706835.1. GTDB lineage: Bacteria > Planctomycetota > Phycisphaerae > JAJVII01 > JAJVII01 > STB-87. The sequence goes on from JAQTVL010000187.1 coordinate 7,278, forward strand.
TCCCGCCGATCAGCCGGCCGTCGGTGAACACCATGGCGGCGGGCCCGTCCCACGGCTCCATGATCGTTGTGTGATACTCGTAGAAGGCCCGCTTGTCGGTGCTGATGTGGTAGCTGGCCCCGAAGGCCTCGGGGATCATCATCATCATCGCGTGCGGCAGGCTCCGCCCCGCCTGCACGAGCAGCTCGACCACATTGTCGAAGCAGGCCGAGTCGCTCCCGCCCGGCGCGATCACCGGGAACAGGTCCGCCTGGTCCGGGTCGAACAGCGGCGACGCCATCTTCTGCTCCCGGCCGCGCATCCGGTTCACGTTGCCCGACAGCGTGTTGATCTCGCCGTTGTGGGCGACGCAGCGGAACGGCTGGGCCAGCTTCCAACTCGGGAACGTGTTGGTGCTGTAGCGCTGGTGAACGAGCGCCAGGCAGGTCTTCATCCGCTCGTCGGCGAGGTCCGGGTAGTACGCGAAAAGCTGCGGCGCGAGGAACATCCCCTTGTAGATGAGCGTTCGCGACGACATCGAGCAGATGTAGAACTCGCCCGCCCGCTCGCCGAATCGCTCGCGACCCAGCCGCTCCGCCCGCTTGCGGGCCAGGAACAGTGACCGCTCAAATCCCTCGCCCACCTGCCCGGCGGCATCGATGAACACCTGCCGCATCACCGGCTCGCTGTTGCGGGCCACGTCGCCGAGGCAGTCGTTTCGGCTGGGCACGTCGCGCCAGCCGATGACCTTCATGCCGCGATGCGAGACGGCCTGCTCGAGCGTCCGCTCGCAGGCGGACCGCAGTTCCGCGTCCCGCGGCAGGAACACCTGCCCCACGCCGTAATATCCCTGGGGGGGCAGGGGGATGTTCAGCCGCCTGGCTTCCGCAGTCAGGAA
>JAQTVL010000188.1 GCA_028706835.1 Phycisphaerae bacterium
ATCTACACAAGTCCAACGTCCTCGACGGCAGAGCCTTTCCCGCCCCATCTTCGCCGTTTGTGCGGTAGCGCAGCGACCTGTGGTTGATGAATAATCCGGGCTTACGGTTTCGTCACCGGAAGCGGCGAGGAACCGGACAGCGCCCGGGGCGATACCGGGGGCGGGTCCGCCACGGGTCGGGGATCGAAGTCCGCATCATCCCTCGGCTTTCGGCGCATCAATTCCGCCATCTCCGCCTGAGTGAAGGGTTTGGGTAGTGGTTTGGACGCTTCGGCCACCCACGCCGGGCCGCCCAGCCCGCCCGGGCTGCCCGCCCGGCGGCGACGGTCCACGCGCGACAGCGTTGCCCCGAAGCCCGCGTCGTCCCCCACGCCGGCCTCGCCAGCCGGCGGAACGGCGGCTCCGTCGTCAATCGGCTCGTCCGGGCCGGCGCCCCGGCGGGGACGCTCCGACCAGCCCAGGTTGCGAGTGGGGGCAGCCGTCTCGTCGCGGATGGCTGATTCCAGCAGCCGGGCCTGGGCCAGCAGGGCGTTGGCCAGGTCGTTCAGCGAGGCCGAGTCGGCGGCGTTGGCCGCCGCCGCCCGCTGCTGCAACTGAGAGCAGGCCGCGGCGATCGCCAGTTCGAGCTGCTCGCGTGCCCGGACTCGCCGCCAGCGGCGGCAGTCGTCCCAGCAGCTCATGAATTCCGGGTCGATCATCCACTTCCGCAAGTGAATGAACGGCACGCCTTGCTCCGCAGCCGCGTCGTCCAGCGTGAGCGTCGAGTTCTCGAAGAGTTCGCCGAGCACCGCCCGTTGCACCACCGTCAGCCGTTTGGTCGCCATGATCCCGAGTCCTCCAGGAAAGAGAGTCCAGTTGCGTTGCATCGCCCCGCGGCGATCATGGAGAGAGAATAGCTCACGTGGCGCGTGTGTCAAAAATGCGGACTGTATGCGACAGCATGCCGCTGTAAGCGACAGTATCCCGCTGTAAAGATTGGTCAAAATCGGGTACGGAATTATTGTGTGGACCAGGGGACATCCTTAATTTCCATAAATTAAGGATGTCCCCTTTTTCGCCTTGCCGCCCGGTTTGCCCTCGAGTGTCATCTCATTTTGTAGGACACCCGCCCTCGGGTGTCAGCCGGCTGCGCAGCAGCCGGAAGTCTTCGTCCCCCTTACCGGGACGAAGACACCCGGGGCGGGTGTCCCACAACAAACGCACTGCGCAAACAAAAGCGGCGTCCCGGCCTTCCGGGACGCCGCCTTGGCGTGTCTGCCAATGACACCCGAGGGCGGGTGTCCTACATCAACTACTCCTGCTCCTTCTTCTCGGCCGGCGGCGGCTCAGTGGGCTCCGCCTGCGGCTCTGCCGGCTCTGCCGGCTCAGTCGACTCAGCCGGCGCCGCCGGCTCGACATTCTTCGGCGGCTGCTGGAACAGCACGTGGTCGATGATGTCGGTCGTCTGCTCGCCGGGGCCGAACAACCCGCCGCGACGACGGGCCGGCTGGCCCGCAGCCGCGCCGCCCTCGGCGCCGCCGCCCGTGGACTCGCTCGCCCACTGGGCGCGCTTGAGGCTCAGGCCGATCTTGCGATCGTCGGTGTCGACGCGCAGAATCTTGACCTCGATCTCCTGGCCGACCTGAACGACGCTGGTCGGGTCCTCGACCTTGTGGTCCGCCAGTTCGCTGATGTGCAGCAGGCCTTCCAGGTCGTCCTCCAACTCGACGAACACGCCGAAGTTGGTGATCTTGGTGACTTTGCCGCGGACGATCTGGCCGGGGATGTAGTGCTCGGGCACGGCCCGCAGCCACGGGTCCTCGGTGAGCTGCTTGAAGCCCAGCGCGATCCGCTGCTTCTCCTGGTCCACCGACAGAACCACGCAGCGGACCTTCTGGCCCTTCTTGAGCAGTTCGTTCGGATGGCCGATCTTCTTGGTCCAGCTCAGGTCCGACACGTGCAGCAGGCCGTCGATGCCTTCCTCGATCTCGACGAACGCGCCGTAGTTGGTCAGGTTGCGAACGGTGCCCTCGACGACGGTGTTGGGCGGATATTTCTCGGCCACCAGCATCCAGGGGTTCACCTCGGTCTGCTTCATGCCGAGCGAGATTTCCTGCTTCTCCTCGTCGATCTCCAGGACGACGACGTCGATGGTGTCGGCGACGTTGAGCACTTCGGACGGGTGGTTGATCCTCCGCGTCCAGCTCATCTCGGAGATATGCACCAGGCCCTCGACGCCCTCCTCCAGCTTGACGAACGCGCCGTAGCTCATGATGTTCACGACCGAGCCCTTGACCCGCGCGTTCACCGGATACTTGACGCGGATGTTCTCCCACGGCGAGGCGTTGAGCTGCTTGAGCCCGAGCGCGATCTTCTCCTTCTCGCGGTCGATGTTGAGGATCTGCACCTCGAGCTCCTGGTCGATGCGCACCACCTCGCTCGGGTGATTGATCCGGCCCCAGCTCATGTCGGTGATGTGCAGCAGGCCGTCGATGCCGCCCAGGTCCACGAACGCGCCGAAGTCGGCGATGTTCTTGACCACGCCCTTGCGCGACTGCCCGACTTCGAGGGTCTTGAGCAGCTCGTCCTTCGCCTTGGCCCGGCGCTCCTCGATCAGCTTGCGGCGGGAGATCACGATGTTGCGGCGTTCCTCGTCGATCTTCAGGATCACCGCGTCGATCTTCTTGCCGATATACTCGGCGATGTCGCCCGGGCGGCGGATGTCGACCTGGGACGCGGGCAGGAACACCGGCACGCCGATGTCCACCAGCAGCCCGCCCTTGATCTTCCGCATCACCGTGCCGGAAACCGTGTCGCCTTCCTTGTTCACTTCGATGATCCGCTGCCACGAGCGGATGCGGTCGGCCTTGCGCTTGGAAAGCTGGATCTGGCCGCCTTCGCTCTCGATCGATTCGAGCAGCACTTCGATCTTCTTGCCCGGAACGATCTCGTCCGGGCTGTTGAACTCGTCGGCCGGGATCACGCCTTCGCTCTTGAGCCCGACGTCGACGACGACGTCGTTGCCGGCCAGACCGACGATCCGGCCGGGCAGGATGTTGCCGGCCTCGAAACTCGCGGTCGCGTGCGCGACCAGGCCGTCCATCGTGTCATCGGTGGCCTGGACGCCTTCGAGGGCGGCCTTGAGTTCGGCTTCAATGGTTGATTCGTCGATTTCGAGGGAATTGATCAGGTTGCGGTCTACCATGGACGCTCCATGCCCCACGCGGGGCGCCCCGCGCGTCGGCCCAATGCCGCCGCGGGATTCGTGCGATGCTGCCGGCGTCGATCGGCCACCATGGCCGGTCTGGCGGAACGCCAGCGGAATCCAACAGTGTAGCGGCGAGTGAGGCCGAACGCCAACCAGATTTTGTTGGGGCGTCGTTAACGCCGCCGTTGACGCGGCGGCGGCAGGCGGTACACTAGCAACGCTGTGGGGCTGGTGCGCCTCCATGGAGTAGGGCACATGGAATCCGGGCTGCAAAGCTATCTTCGCCAGATCAACGAAACCCCGCTGCTGAGCGAGGCGGAGGAGAAGGACCTCGCCCGCCGCATCGGCGTCGGCGATGCCGCGGCCCGAGACCGCATGGTCCGCGCCAACCTCCGACTCGTCGTCAACATCGCCAAGAACTACACCCGCCGCGGGTCCCAGCTCATCGACCTGATCGAAGAGGGAAACCTCGGGCTGATCAAGGCCGTCGAGAACTTCGACCCCAGCTTCGGAAACCGATTCTCCACCTACGCCAGTTGGTGGATCAAGCAGGCCATCAAGCGGGCACTCATCAACGCCGCCCAGCCGATCCATATCCCGGCCTACATGGTCGACATGATCACCAAGTGGAAGCACGCGGTGGCCAGGCTCGAAGAGACGCTCAAACGCTCGCCCACGCTCGACGAGATCGCCGACCACCTGGCCATGCCCCTCAAGAAGGCCCGCATCGTGCGGAAGGCGGTTAAAGCGTATGCCAGCCGAGGCCAGGCCGCCACCGATTCCGACGGCGTCCCGCTGCCGGAGACGCTGGCCGACGAGCACGCGGCCGACCCCGGCGAGGCCGTGCTCAACGCCGACGACCTGATCTCGGTGAAGTCCCTGTTCTCGCGGATCGACCAGCGGTCGGCCACGATCCTCAAGATGCGGTTTGGCCTGGACGGCGAGCCCCCGCTGACGCTCAAGGAGATCGGCGAGAAGATCGGCCTGACGCGCGAGCGGGTCCGCCAACTGGAGCGCGACACGCTGAAGATGCTGCACGAGTACATGGAGCAGCCGGAGCGAGCCCTGGAAGCCCTGGACCGCGCCGCCGCCAGCGCCGCCGGCCAGCCGGAAAAGCCGCGCCGAGGCCGCAAGCCGGGCAAGGTGAAGAAGGCGACAACCGGGGAAGGCGTTGCGGATGCGAGCGGGGCGGAAGCCCTGTCGATCGACCCGACGGTTCCCCCGCCGGGTGATTCTGCCGATGCTCCACCTCTTGCCACGGAATGATCCCGCGATTATCGCAGCCGGTCGTGAAACGCTCGCGGAGACAATATCTCCGTCACGCCAAAGCGGCCCAGCGCCAGCAGCTCCTTGTCGCCGGTGACGAGACAATCGGTGGCGGCCGCCTTGGCGGTGCCGAGCACCGCCAGGTCGGTTCGGTCTCGGCAAGCGCTGGCGGGTGTTCGTTCGGGGGCGACGAGGGTTGCCTGCTCTCGCAGGAAGGCCACGATCTCGGCGGGATGTCCGGGCGTTGTCTTAAACTTCGCCACGAGGTTGCGGCGGACCTCATCCAGAATATGTTCGGATAGCACGAGTTCGTGGCGGGCCAGGCATGTCTCGAACACCGCCTCGCAGAGCCCGTGCGAACCGAACGCCGAGAGCAGCACGTTGGTGTCCAGGACGACCTTCACGAAATCGCCTCGAACACGTCGTCGTCGGTCAGGTAACCTTGGGCTTCGGCGAACGGGAGCGTCGTCCGGCGGAGAGCCTTGAACCGCTCGGTCGCGAGATACCGGCGAAGCGAATCGCGCACCACGTCGCTGAGCGGACGCTGCTGCCGCTTGCACAGGTCCTGCAATTCCTTTTGCAGGGCTTCCGGAATGCGAACCGTGAGGTTGGTCATGCACTACGTTGTAGTGCATCGGCGCCCGGGCAGCAAGTCACTTCATCCCCTTTTCCGCCGTCAGCGTTTTGCCCGTCAGGTAGTCTACGAATTCGATGCGAACCGTGACGCTGCCCTTGGCGGGCGCTGCGGTCAGGGGCAGGTCGAAGGCGAACAGATCGGCGGTCAACGCGGTGCGGTAGTGCCGGTCCAGATGCCGGGCGTCGAACGGGTAGACGCCCAGTGATCGCGGCTGCGCCCCGGCCAGGTCGAACAGCGATATCTTCATCGCCCCGACGGCGTGCATCGCGTAGTTGTCGGCGTCGAAAACCTGCACATACAGGCGAACGAACTTATCCACCGGCCCCGCCGTCGGCTGGGTCGTCGGCGAGTTGTCCAATTGCGGCTTGCCGGTTCGCAGCCCCGACTTGCCGTCAATCGTCACCGTGGCCGGCTTGGGGATCATCGCCCAGCGATCGACGGGCAGGCTGTTGAGTATGGCAATTTGATTGCGAAGTTCGTCCGCCTTCCGGGACGTCCCCGTCAGTTCGACCTTAAGCCGGTCGTTTTCTGCCTGGAGTTTCGCTACGTCCGCCTGGAGTTCGCGGATTCGCTTGTTCGGATCGTCGCAGCCGGCGACGAGCACGGCCGCACAAATCGCGCACAGCAGGTTTCGCGCCGATGGTGACATGACGCCTGCCCCGGGTTCAAACGGCGGTCTAGTCGGAATCGCTCTTCTTCGAATCGCCCTTATGCTCAGGCATCTTTTCCAGAATCTTGTCGGCCAGCCCGTACTCGATCGCCTCCTGGGCGTCGAACCAGCGGTCGCGGTCGGCGTCGGTCTCGATCCGCTCGACCGGCTGGCCGGTGTGCGATGCCACGATCTCGTACAGCCGCCTGCGCAGCCGGATGATCTCGCGGGCCTGGATTTCCAGGTCCGTCGCCGGCCCCTCGATCACGCCGCCGATCAGCGGCTGGTGCAGCAGGATTCGCGAGTTCGGCAGCAGGAACCGCTTGCCCCGGGCGCCCGCGGTCATCAGCACTGCGCCCATGCTCGCCGCCAACCCCACGCAATACGTCGCTACGTCGCAGCGGAGGAATTGCATCGTGTCGTAGATGCCCAGCCCCGCACTCACCGACCCGCCCGGCGAGTTGATGTAGAAGTGAATGTCCGCCGTGCTGTCCTCGTTCGACAGGAACAGCAACTGGGCCTGGATCAGCCCGGCCGTTTCGTCGGTCACCGTCGTGTTCAGGAAGATGATCCGGTCCCGCAGCAGCCGTGAGTAGATGTCGTAGGCCCGCTCGCCCCGGCCGGTCTTCTCGATGACTATTGGAACCAACTGTCCGCTGCTCATATCGTCATCCGTTTCCTGGTCGAATGGTGGTGTCATGCCCATCCCGCTCCGCGGCGATTATTTCTTCTTGCCCTCGTCCTGGAGAATATCGTCGATCAGGCCGAACGCCTTCGCCTCGTCGGCGCTCATGAAATAGTCGCGCTCCGTCTGCTTCTGAATCTTCTCCATCTCCTGGCCGGTGTGCTTGGCCAGGATCTCGTTGAGGATTCGCTTGTTCTTGATGATCTCCTCCGCCTGGATCTGCACGTCGCTCGCCTGCCCGTAGACGCCGCCCCACGGCTGGTGGAGCATCATCCGGGCGTGGGGCAGGGCGTAGCGTTTGCCCTTGGCCCCGGCCGTCAGGATCACCGCGCCGCCGCTTTCCGCCCGCCCGATGCAATACGTCGCCACCGCGCAGGTCATGAACTGCATGGTGTCGTAGATGGCCAGCGTCTGGTCCACCATTCCCCCCGGCGAGTTGATGTAGAGGTGGATGTCCGTCTCCTTGTTCAGGCTCTGGAGATGGAGCAGCCTCATGATCAGCATGCTGGCGGAACGCTCGTCGATGACCCCCGCCAGGAAAACGATCCGGTTTTCCAGCAGCAGGTCCTCGATCGTCATCTCACGGTATCGGCCGTACTGTTGTGGCGTCGGCATGTCGAATCCTGATCGGGTCATGGTTCCTGGTTCCCCGCGTTGCCCGTTTGATAGATTGTAGCCCTCGCGCCGCAAGAGTGCCACGGCGCGAGGGCATTGCGATCGTGCGGAACCTTACTTCTTCTCGTCCTTCGCCTCGGCCGGCGGGGCGTCGGTGATCTTCGCCTTCTCCAGCAGCAGGTCGATGGCCTTCTGCTCGCCGATCTGCTGGTAGAGGTGTACCAGGCCGTCGCGTTTCTCCAGGTCGTCGCGCACGCTGTCCGGGCGGCGGTTGTACTGCGCCGCCATCTGCGAGATCAGCGCGTTCACTTCCTGCTCGGAGACCTGGACCTTCAGCTCCTCCGCCACCCGCTGCATGATGAACAGCGTTTTGAGCTCGTGCTGGGCCTCTTCGCCCGCGGAGACCGCCAACTCGTCGACGTGCTTTTCGATCTCCGCACGCGGCACCCCGCGCATCATCAGGTCGTTTGCCCGGCGGAGCAGGGTGCGGTCTTTCATCCGGCCCAGCGCCCCCGCCGGCAGCTCGATCTGCACCTTGCCGTGCAGGTAGTCGTACACCTGCTGGCGCATCGCCTGCTGTTGCTGCTGCTTGGATTGCGACTTGATTCGCTCGCGCAGCCAGTCGCGGAATGCTGCCACGTTGTCGAAGCCGAACCGGGTGGCGAACGCGTCGTCCAGTTCGGGCAACCGGGTGCGCTTCACGGCCTTCACGGCGAACGTGAAAGTGGCCTTCTTGCCTCGCTGGTCCTCCTTCGGGAAGCCGTCGGGGATCGTCGTCTCGACGCTGACGGTGTCGCCGGGTTTGGCGCCGGTCAACTTCTCGCCGAGGGTCTCAAGCGGGATGCCCTCGATGGCCTGCGCCCGGACGGCCACGGTCGCGTCGGCGTGCTCGTGCTTCTCGGCGCCCTCGACCTCGAAGGTGAGGTTGACGGTGAGGAGGTCGTCGATCACGGCGGGCTCCTCGACGGTCTCCTGGGTGGCGAAGTTGCCGCGCCAACGCTCGACGCCCTGGTCGACGTCGGCCTCGGTCACCTCGGCCACCGGGCGGGTCACTTCGATGCCTTCCAGCGCGGGCAGTTCGAACTCGGGC
>JAQTVL010000189.1 GCA_028706835.1 Phycisphaerae bacterium
CGCGCCACCTAACTGTCGCCGGGAACATCCGCGGCGACGACGGCTCGATATGTCGCCCTCTTCTTGATCTGCGAATCTGCGGTAGAGTCTTGGAGATTCGGAACGCCCGCGTTCCTCCAGCTTTCATCCGGCCCTTGCAGCTAGAGCCGCGACGGCTACAATCTGCCCACCATGATCAAGCCAATCTGGAAATTCGTCGTGTTAACATTGGCGGCGTGGATGAACCGCCAGCAGCAGGACGCGATCGAGTATTTGCAGCAGGAGAACCGCGTCCTGCGGGAGAAGCTCGGCAAGAAACGAATTCGGCTGAACGATTCACAGCGGGCTCGCCTCGGTGAAGCTGCCGCCAAGGTCGGCAGGGCACTGCTCCAAACGCTTGGCACGCTCTTCTCGCCGGACACCCTGCTGCGATGGAACCGCTGGTTCATCGCCCGCAAGTATGACGGGTCCGACCGGCGGGGCAAGCGCGGGCCGGAGCCCAAGAAGGCCAACTCGATCCGCAAGCTGGTCATCGAGATGGCCACGAACAACCCGAGCTGGGGGTACGGCCACATCACCGGCGAGCTGAAGGGCCTTGGCTACGACGTCCACTGGCAGACCGTGCGACGGGTCATGTTGGACCATGGGCTGCTGCCCGATCCCGACCGACCCTACAAGACCACCTGGAAGGAATTCCTCAAGAGCCACTGGGAAAGCCTCGCCGCTGCTGATTTCTTCTCGGTCGAGGCATGGGGACTCAAGGGCCTGACCCGCTACTTGGTCTTCTTCGTCATTGACGTGGCCACGCGGCGAGTCCAGATCGCCGGCATCCACGAAGACCCGGCTGAGCCGCAGATGCTCCAGATGGCCCGTAACCTGACCGACTTCGAGGACGGCTTTCTCAAGGGCAAGCGAATCCTGATCCACGACCGCGACGCGCTCTACACCAAGAAGTTCCGCGAGACGCTTCGGGCTGCCGGCGTGCGGGCGCTTCGCCTTCCCAGAAGAAGTCCAAATCTGAATTCGATCGCCGAAGCGTTCGTGGCCGGAATTCGCCGCGAAGTCCTCAACAAGATGATCCTGATCGGGGAACGACACGTCCGCTACGTCATAGAGCAGTATGTGGACCACTACTACAACCACGAGCGCCCGCACCAAGGCATCGGAAACCGTCGGATCATCGAGCCCGCGGATCCGATGCCGAAGGAAGGCCCAGTCTTCTGTCGTGAACGACTTGGCGGTCTGCTGAAGACCTACTACCGCAAGGCCGCCTGAGCCAGCCCAACGAGCCCATGGGCGTCTCCGCTGTCAATGACGGCCGCTACCGGTCTGCGCCAACGGGCCGGACTAGTGCCCAGACCCGCACACGTGCGGGCGATCGGATCACGTCGCGGAGCCCTCTGCGTTCATCTTGCAGCACCCGGCTGGCAATTCCACGTCCGCCGCTGGAGCGGAGCCCGTTTTTCGCGTCGCCGACGATGTTCGGCCCAGACATGTAATAGCAGAAGAAGTGCAGGAAAAACCGGAGCGATCCAGGCCGGTCGAGAACGTTGGACAGGGCTAACCGGCCAACACGAAATTCCCGCTAGAAAAGACTTGCGCGCTCCGCCAGATCGCGCTATCCTCGATGCTGGGTCAATACAATTTCAGAAAGGACGGTGTGCTATGACCCTCGGAATTCGGAAGTTGATCGTCGTGAGTCTGGTGGGCGGAGTGGTCCTGTTCGCCAACTTCTTGCTGGTCGCCCATTGGCTCCAGGAGAGGGGCGTGATCGACATGGCCCAGCATGTCCGCCAGGAGTTCCTGACCGGCACGGCCATCACGATCATCGTGGTGCTGCTGATCCTGCTGGTCCGGCCCGGCTACAGTGCGGCCCGGGCCTGGGCGGGGACTCGTCGCTGTCGGGTTTGCGATCACTCCATTCGGGAGGACGCCCAGTATTGCGGTGACTGTGGCAGCCGGGTATAAGCATGGGGCGTTGAGTTGCGTGTGCCGTGCCGGGTCGGAGTGTGACCAAATTGTGCCCAAAATCGCGCACGACATGCGCAACATGCGCAACATGCGCATTTAACGCTGCTCGTTGGGCGGACATCAGTTACGCATAAATCCGGGTTTCGCCAGAAGTTGCGAATTGGGGCCTTCGTCAGGCTCATAACCCGGAGGTCGGAGCGCCGCGTGTCATAAAATTGTAATAGTCGTTGACACGTCAGCGAGTCGTAAGTGCCACCACGGCAGCTTGAAGTATCCTCGATTGTGGCCCAAATCCGGGCCACGGAAAGGAGAGCTGCCATGGCCTGTCTCTACAAGCGTCGTCGAAAATTCTGGGTCAGCTACCTGCTCGGCGGACGGGCGGTACGACAGGCGGCGGTGAAGAACGCCGACGAGACGGGCTGGTCCAAGGCCGGCAAGTTGTGTTGGATGTGGATGGCGGTGGCCGGGACGGTGGCGTTGTTCAAGATTTGCACAGGCCGCGGGCGTGCGGCGCTGGCGGGGTTGCTGGGCGAGTCGATCCGCGGCACGGTCGGCTCGGATCGTTGGACGGCCTACGGGATCATCGACCTGCCGCGTCGGCAAGTGTGCTGGGCGCACCTGAAGCGCGACTTCCAGAAGTGGGTGGATTGGGGCGGGGAGTCGGGGAGGATCGGGCAGGCGGGGTTGGAGGCGGTTCGAAGGCTGTTTGCGGCCTGGCGGGATTTCCGCGAAGGGGTGTGCGACCGCCCAGGGCTGCGGACCGCCCTGGAGCCGGTGAGCCAGGACCTGCACACGGCGTTGGAGGCGGGGCTTTCTTGCCCGAACAAGAAGGCGGCGCGGTTCTGCCGCAATGTCCTGGCGATGTATCCGGCGTTGTGGACGTTTGCCCGAATCGAGGGCGTTGATCCGACCAACAACGTGGCGGAGCGTACGTTGCGGCTGGCGCTGCTCTGGAGGAAGATCCGTTTCGGCAATCATAGCGACGCCGGCTGTCAGTTCGTCGAGCGGATTCTCACCACGGTCCAAACGCTGCGATTGCAGAACCGCCAAGTGTTGGACTACCTCCGCGATGCCGTCGCCGCCCGCCGTTCCAGACAAGCGGCCCCAACGCTCGTTGCGATAGGGGCGTGAACGGTTACGAACATTGCCGGGAGGCGGGGTAGACGGGCCCCCACCGCGGCTAAAGCCGCACCTCCCCCGCTACGCGGGAGAGGCGTAAGACGAGCGATGTTCCACGTGGAACATTGGTCGACACGGAGTCTTCCGCCTTGCGGCGGCCCCTCTCCCTTGGTCCCTCCCCCGATGGGGGAGGGAAAAGCGGAGCGATGTTCCACGTGGAACATTGCTCGGAGCAGAGGAGAGGCCCGGCGATGCAGTCGCCGGGCATCTCTTGTAACTCAATACCACACAAGCACTTACTTCACATCCGCACCGAGGGCCGCTTGGGCGGCAGCCAGTCTTGCGACCGGAACGCGGAAGGCGGAGCAGCTCACGTAGTTCAGGCCGATCTTGTGGCAGAAGGCCACCGACCTGGGCTCGCCGCCGTGCTCGCCGCAGATGCCGACCTTCAGGTTCGGGCGGACCTTCCGGCCACGCTGCACGGCGAACTGCATCAGCTCGCCGACGCCCTGCTGGTCGAGGCTCTGGAACGGATCGTTGGCCAGCAGTTTGTACTTCACGTAGTCGGGCACGAAGCCGCCGATGTCGTCGCGCGAGAACCCGAACGTCATCTGCGTCAGGTCGTTGGTGCCGAAGCTGAAGAACTCGGCGTACTCAGCCATGCGCGACGCCTTCAGCGCCGCCCGCGGAATCTCGATCATCGTGCCGTAGTGGTAGGCGATCTTCTTCACGCCGCACTTGGCCAGCACCTCGGCGTAGACCTTGTCGAGCAGCACCTTCTGGTGCTTGAGCTCCTCAGCCGTGCACGTAACCGGGATCATGATCTCCGGCAGGACCTTCTTGCCTTCCTTGCCGAGCTCGGCGGCGGCCTCGAAGATGGCCCGGAACTGCATCTCGCTGATTTCGGGGTACGTCACGCCCAGGCGGACGCCGCGATGACCCATCATCGGGTTGCTCTCGTGGAGCTGCTCGCCGCGCTTCTGCACGCCCTCGACGGAAATGCCCAGGGCGGCTGCGAGCTCCGCTTGCTTCGCCGGGCTCTGCGGGACGAACTCGTGCAGCGGCGGATCGAGCAGGCGGATCGTAACCGGCTTGCCGGCCATCGCCTCCAGGGTCGCCTTGATGGACGCCTTGACGAAGACGCTGAGCTCGTCGAGGGCGCTGCGGCGCTCCGCCAGCGTGGTGCTCAGGATCATCTTGCGGAGCAGGAACAGCGGCTGGTCGCTGCCCTCGCCGTAGAACATGTGCTCGGTGCGGAACAGCCCGATGCCCTCGGCCCCGAAGGCCAGCGCCCGGCGGGCGTCCTCGGGGGTGTCGGCGTTGGCCCACACGCCGAGCGTGCGGAACTTGTCGACCAGCTTCATGAACGCCTGGAACTGCGGGTTCTCGGTGGCGTCGATCATGGGCAGGGCGCCCTCGTAGATGTTGCCGCGCGTGCCGTTGAGCGTCAGGGCGTCGCCCTCGCGGTAGGCCTTGCCGCCGACCGTCATCGTCTTGGCGTGGGCGTCAACCTTCAACTCGCCGGCGCCGACGATGCAGCACTTGCCCCAGCCGCGGGCGACCAAGGCCGCGTGGCTGGTCATGCCGCCGCGGGCCGTCAGGATGCCCTGGGCCGCGCGCATACCCTCGATGTCCTCCGGGTTGGTCTCTTCGCGGACCAGGATGCACGGCCTCTTAGCAGCCGCCGAGGCGACCGCGTCCTGGGCGGTGAACACGATCACGCCGCTCGCCCCGCCGGGGCCCGCCGGCAGGCCTCGGGTAATCAGCTTCGCCGTCTTCTCCGCGGCTGGGTCGACGAACGGGTGGAGCAGTTGGTCGAGGTGCGTCGGCTCGACGCGAAGGACCGCAGTCTTCTGGTCGATCAACCGCTCGGCCACCATGTCCATGGCCATGTTCAGGGCCGCGGTGCCGGTTCGCTTGCCGTTGCGGCACTGGAGCATGTAGAGCGTGCCGTCCTGGATCGTAAACTCAATGTCCTGCATGTCGTGGTAGTGCTTCTCGAGCCGGTTCTTGATATCGACCAGTTGCGCATACGTCGCGGGCATGGCCTGCTGCATGCTCTTGAGGTGCTTGTTCTGATCGTTCTTGGTTTCCTCGTTCAGCGGGCTGGGAGTGCGAATGCCGGCCACCACGTCTTCGCCCTGGGCGTTAACTAACCACTCGCCGTAGAACTTGTTCTCGCCGGTGGCCGGGTTGCGGGTGAACGCCACGCCGGTCGCCGACGTGTCGCCCATGTTGCCGAACACCATCGACTGGACGGTGACAGCCGTGCCCCACTGGTCCGGGATACCTTCGATGCGGCGATAGGAAACCGCCCGTTTGCCGTTCCAGCTCTTGAACACCGCCCCGACGCCGCCCCAGAGCTGCTCCATCGGGTCGTCCGGGAAGTCCTTGCCCAGGACCTCCTTCACCTTCGCCTTGAAACGCCCAGCCAATTCCTCCATCTCGCCGGCCGTCAACTCCGTGTCGCTCTTGTAGCCGCGGGCGTGCTTGACGTCATCGAGCATCCCGTCGAGCTGCTTGCGGATGCCCTTCCCCTCCGCCGGCTCGATGCCCTCAGCCTTTTCCATCACCACGTCGGAGTACATCATGATCAGCCGGCGATAGGCGTCCCACACGAACCGCGGGTTGTTGGTCTTGGCGACCAGCCCCGGAATCGTCGCGGCGCACAGGCCGACGTTGAGCACAGTTTCCATCATGCCCGGCATGGAGCTTCGGGCGCCGGAGCGGCAGGAGACCAGCAGCGGGTTGACCGGGTCGCCATACTTCATGCCCATCTGGGCCTCGACCTTGACCAACGCCGCCTCGACCTCCGCCTTCAGGCTGGCGGGGAATCGGCCGCCGAGGTCAAAGTATGCGTTGCAGCAGTCGGTGGTGATGGTGAAGCCGCCGGGGACCGGCAGGCCGATGCGGCACATCTCCGCCAGGTTCGCGCCCTTGCCGCCGAGGAGGTTCTTCATGTCGGCCCGGCCGTCGGCCTTGCCGCCGCCGAAGTAGTAGACGTACTTCGGGGCCTTCGCCTTGGCTTTCACTTTTGCCTTCACGGCCGGCTTGGTCTTCTTGGCGGGTTTCTTCGAGGTTTTGCCCTTCGGGGCGGCCTTCTTCTTGGCCATTGTGCTCTGCTCCTTTGTAAGGCCCGGCTGAGCCGGGACTTTCTCGAAATTGAGAGATCAACGAAGTCGCGCAGTCTAGCTATCCGCCCGCGCGCTGTCAACAGATACCGGAACCCGCGAAAAAACCTTTGCCAGCCGTCGCACCTTCGGTATACTTATTGGTTTCCCGCCCCGTTGGGCGACCTGTTGGGAGCAGAGCAATGAAGGAAGGAATCCATCCGGAATACGTCGAGACCTCGGTCAGTTGCGCCTGCGGGAATAAGTTCAAGACCCGCTCGACGCGGAAGGCCATCTCCGTCGACTTGTGCTCAGCCTGCCATCCGTTCTACACGGGCAAGCAGAAATTCGTCGACGCCGCCGGCCGGGTCGAGAAGTTCCAGAAGAAGTACAACTGGGGCAAGAAGGACGAGGCCGCCGCTCCTGCTGCCGCCCCTGCCCCCGCCGCCGAGGCTGGGACAGCCGCCGAAACCAAGGCCTAGCGATACAACCGAATCACGCCGCAGACGCCCTGTCGCACAGGCACTCTGCGGCGTTTTTGTTTGCCGAGAAAAAGCTCTCAGCTTTCAGCGGTCAGCGATCAGCTACTGCGAGAAGGCTGAAAGCTGATCGCTGATCGCTGACAGCTTCTTCCCATGCAGATTTCCGAACGACAACTCGAGTTCGTCCTCAACAAGCTCGACGGCCTGGACCGGCGGTTCGACGACATCGAGGCCCAGATGAACAACCCCGACGTCGCGTCGGACCAGCGTCGCCTCGTGCCGCTGACCAAGGAATATGCCCGCACCGGGCCGATGGTCCGCGCCTTCCGCCAATACCGACAGGCCCGACAGCACATGCAGGACGCCGCCGCCATCGCCGCGGACCCGTCAGCCGACGCCGACATGCGGGCGATGGCCAAAGCCGAAATCGACGAGTTGTCCACCAAAGCCGACCAGTTGATGGAGACGATCGTCGACGGCCTGCTGGCCAGCGATCAGCCGGCGATCGATTCGGTCATCATCGAGATTCGCGCGGGCACCGGCGGCGAAGAGGCCGCCCTGTTCGCCGGCGATCTGCTGGGCATGTATGAGAAATACGCCGCCCGCCGCGGTTTCAGCACCGAGGCGCTCAGCGCCAGCGGCACGGACCTGGGCGGCTTTCGCGAGGTGCTCATCGCGGTCAAAGGCCCGGATGTCTACCGCCGCCTCCAGTTCGAGGCCGGCGTGCATCGCGTCCAGCGAGTGCCCGTCACCGAGACCCAGGGGCGAATCCACACCTCCACCGCGACGGTGGCCGTCCTGCCCGAGGTCGAGGACCTCCAGGTCGACATCAAGCCGGACGAGGTCCGCGAAGACGTCAGCCGGGCCGGCGGGCCGGGCGGGCAGAACGTGAACAAGGTCGCCTCCGCGATTCGCCTGACGCACCTGGCGACGGGCATCGTGGTGTCGATGCGCGAGGAGAAAAGCCAGCACAAGAACCGGGCGAAGGCCTGGCGGATTCTGCGGTCGCGGGTCTTCGAGCACTTCGACAGCATCGAGCGAGCCAAGCGCGCCGCCGCCCGCAAGGGCATGGTCGGCACGGGCGAGCGGAGCGAAAAAATCCGCACCTACAACTTCCCCCAGAACCGCCTGACCGACCACCGCACCGGCCAGGACCTCTACCGCCTCGACGCCATCATGTCCGACGGCGACATCGACGAAATCGTCGACGCCCTGCTGCTGATGGACCGCGAAGCCCAACTGGCCAGCCTGTAAACAAATGCGGGTTATCCGCAGATTTCGCAGATTGACGCAGATTTCAACGACGAAGAGGATTCACCACAGAGGCCACAGAGAGCACAGAGAACTCAACAACGCGGAGGAGGGTCCTGCCCCGTCTTCTCCAGGCACGCGCGCAGAGCCTTGGCGAGAAGCCTATCGCGACGGCGATTCTCGCCGGTCGTGAGTCCCCGGCGAAGAAGGAGG
>JAQTVL010000190.1 GCA_028706835.1 Phycisphaerae bacterium
CGGCGGCGGCGCACGGCGGGGCCATCTCGCCGCGGATCACGCGGACGAAGTTGCACGCCTGCTGGCGCATCGCGTGAATCCACGGCATCGTCGGCTGGCGGCGCTCCGGCGGATTGCCGTCCTTCGGGTCGGAGTAGATCTCGACCGTGCCGCAGCGGTTCACGGCCAGCGGGGCCGGCAGGCGGAGCATGATGTAGCCTTTCTCGAAGGCGATCAGCGCCGACTCTTCCCATTCGATGGTCGTCTGGTAGGGCGTCATCTCGATCACGCCGGCGATGCCGGAGGCGCTGCGGACGGCCAGCAGCACGCCGGTCTTCTCGGCGTAGGCGACCTCGTAGGGTTCGCCGAGCAGGTGCCGCATCAGGTTCACCTGGTGGATGTAGTAGTTGACGAACGCGACATACTGCTTGGAAGTCTCGGCGTCCATGTCGCCGACGATGCCGCCGGACCAGGCTTTCTCGAGTTCGCGCGCCAGCGGCGGGGCCTTGTCGCCGGCATCCACGCGGCCGGTCATGCCCTCGGCCACCCAGTCGCCGGCGGGCATCAGGATGCGGACGTACTTGAGGGCGCCCATCTTGCCCGACGCCTTCCACTCGTCGACGGTCTTGCGGGCATACTCGGTGGCCGGGTCGGACCGCTTGTGGTAGCCGACCATGTGCGTGCAGCGGGCGGCCTTGGCCTGATCGGCCAGTTTCTTGCCGGCCTCCGGCGCCACCGCGATCGGCTTCTCGGTGAACACGAACTTGCAGGCTGGGTATAGCTCTGGCAGCAGCACGGCGTGGCGGTCGAACGGCTGGCTGGCGACGATGCCGTCGAGCTTCTCGGCCGCCAGCATCGCCTTGTGGTCGGGGTAGACCTTCGGTATGCCGTAGCGTGTCGCGACGAGCTGGCCGGTCTGCCCGCGGATTTCCGCGACGGCGGCTACCTCGCAGTCCTTCATGGTCACATAGTTTGTCAGGTGGGCCATCTGCCCCATGCCGCCGACGCCGACGAAGCCGATTCGAATCTTATCGCCCATGATGGAATTGACCTCCAAGACAAGTAAGAGTGCCAACCTTGTGCGAAATTGTCACCGGCCTGGGACAGGCCCAAGCCGAACGCCTGTGAGTTTACAGACTCGCCGGCCTCGTCTAAAATGCCGATTGTTGCCTTGGCTTGTCAAAAATTGCTCATCGGGGACCGTTGGATGCGAGCGACATTGAACCATGTCGGGCGGGTGGCGCCGACCGTCGGCTGGCGGATGGTGTCTCACCGCCACGAGCGCGACAGCGAGACGATCGTCGTGCTGCGAGGCCGGCTGGCGGTGCGGATTCGCGGCCAGACGATCGAGGCGTCGGCTGGCGAGGCGCTGCTGTATCCCGCGGGCGAGCCGCACGAGGAGCGGGCTGTCGGCGGCGAGCAGTTGGAGACGATCTTCCTGAGCTGGCGCGCCTCGCGGCGGCAGGTCGAACGTTGGCCATTGAAATCGAGCGACGGCCGGGGCCGGCTGGAGTACCTGGCCCGATGGATGCTCGACGCATGGCACACGGCTGACGGCGGGCGGGGGGAATTGCTCGCATCGCTGCTGGCGACGCTGCTGCACGTCTACCGGGAAGGCGGGCGGGCGGGCGAGGACGAGATGGTCGCCCGGTTGCGAACGTTTCTGCAAGCCCGGCTGGCGAAGCCCCTGCAACTGGAGGACTTGGCGAACGAGGTCGGGGTGAGCCGGTATTATTTCGTTCGGCTGTTTCGGCGTCGCGCCGGCCTGACGCCGATGCGGTTCCTGCGGCGGTTGCGGGTGGAGGCCGCCCGAACGCTGCTGCTGACCACGCCGCTGCCGCTGCGGTCTATCGCCCGGCAGGTCGGCTTGGGCGACGAGTACCACCTGTCGCGCGTGTTCCTGGAAGTGACCGGCGGGCGGCCCAGCCAACTGCGGCACCGCCCGCGGGGCGGATGACAGCGCCGAGCGGCAAAGATCGCTGGCCTGACGCGCGGAATGCGGTATCATGGACCGCCAATCTACCGAAAGGAGCCGTGCTGTGCTCGAAGACGAATTCGCGGAACTGATCAAGAGCGGCGGGGCAAAGACCAGCGGCGGGTCCGCGCCGGCGGGCGTGCTGACGCCGCGGGAGCGGTTCCGCCGGTGCATGCACTTCCAGACGGTCGACCGCGTGCCGCACTGGGAGTTCGGCTACTGGAACGACACGATCAAGCGGTTTCACCGCGAGGGATTGCCGAAGCAGTACGACGACAACTGGAAGGTCGAGCGGTATTTCGGCTGCGAGCACGCCGCGTACGTCGGCGGCGACCTCGGCACGCGGAACCATCGCAAGGGGCAGACCATCGAGGTCCGCGGCGACGTGACGATCAAGCGGGACGGCCTGGGCGTGCTGATGGAAGTGAACACTTCCGGCACCGACACGATCCCGCACTACCTCGAATTCCCGATCCGCGACCGGGCGAGTTGGGTGGCCTTCCGCGACGAGTTCCTGCCGGCCAACATTGATGAGCGCGTGCCGGCGGACATCGCCAAGCGCGGTGCGGAGTTGCTGCGGGCTGACGTGCCCGTGGGCGTGAACTTCGGAAGCTACCTCGGCTGGGTGCGCAACTGGATCGGCTTCGAGAACATGGCCATGATGTTCTACGACAATCTGCCGCTGGTCGAGGAGATCGTGGCGCACAACGCGGGCATCATCCTCAAGGTGCTCGATCGCGTGCTGCCGCACGTGTCAGCTGACTTCGCCTGCGGGTGGGAGGACATCTGCTACAACAGCGGGCCGATCTGCTCGCCGGCGATGTTCGACCGGGTGGTGATGCCGCATTTGCGACCGGTGCTCAAGCTGCTTCGCCGGCACGGCATCACGGTGATCTTCACAGACTGCGACGGCGACGTGTCGAAGCTCGTGCCGCTCTGGCTGGGGGCGGGGCAGAACTGCATGTTCCCCATCGAGGTCCGCGGCGGGACCGACCCGGTGAAGCTGCGCAAGGAGTATGGCCGGGAGATCCTGCTCATCGGCGGCGTGGACAAGATGGCGTTGCTGCGCGGCCGGGAGGGCGTGCTGGCGGAGTTGAAGCGTCTGGAGCCGGTGGTCGCCGACGGCGGGTTCATCCCGCACGTGGATCACCGCGTGCAGGCCGATGTGCCGTACGATACGTATCGCTACTACGTCCGTGAGAAACTGGCGATGCTGGGGTGGAAGAAGGAGGAGATCGCGGCGATCGAGCCCCTGCGAGGACTGAAGTAGATTCGGACGTGTTGCTCCACCCATCAAAAAGCCCAGGGACCGCAGTCCCTGGGCTTTTTCCTGATGCAGGACGACGCGTCGCGCAGGCGCAACCCTACGGCAGTTGGATCGGTCCGATCGGCGGCGTGGTGGTCGAATTGCCCGTGCCGCCGGCAGACTTCTTGATCGGCTCGCCGCGGTTGAACATGTCTTTCACGTCGAATGACAGCCGCTTGACATCCGATTGCGTGACCAGCAGGAACCGGAACGACTGGTGTACCTGCGTGCCGGCCAGCGTGAACTTCGAGGTCCATGTGCCGGTCTTGCCCATCGGGTCGCCCTCGGTCCACCGCCCGCCGCCGAGGTCCTTACCCAGGGGGTCCATCGCGAACACCTGCTCGATGAACGGCACGGTCGGCGTGCTGTCCAGCCGCTTGTAGTCCAGCGCCACCGTCAGTTCGCGGGCCGTGCTCATCGTCAGGCTGCGGATTCGGATCGAGACGCCCTGGCCAACGTCCTTGAAGTCCTCCATGACGATCGCGGGCAGGCGGACCTCCTCCCGCTTCTTGGCGATCACAACATCGGTCTCCAGCCCCAACGTGCCGATCAGCGTCGCGTCCTTGGCCAGTTCCGTCCGCGGAAGCTCGACCTGCCCGACGTTGCGGTGGATCGCGTTGTAGGCCCCGAAGCTGGAGACCATCGGCCCGCCGGCCGTGCCCGTGCCGCTCTTGACGGACATGTCCGCGCCCTTGGCGTCCGCGATGGACCGGATGCGGAGTTTCTTGAAGACCGCGACGACATCCATGTCGGCGGGCGCTTCGATTGAGCCGTCCATCTGGAGGCTGTATCTCGACTTGGCCACATCGCCAAGCTCGACGTCGGCGGTGGTCTTGAGCTTGCCCCAGACCAGCGTAAAGCCGTCGGCCTTGAACTCCGGGCCCTTGGCCCGTTCCCCGGGCTGCGGCGCCGCCAGGAGCACCGCGCCGATCGCCAGAACCGCCACTGCCGACTTGAGCATACGAGCGAACATGTGGTTCCCCTCACGCCAGGACGTCGAGCCAGTATTCATACGACGTATCATAACTTCGGGTGCAAGCCTCGCAACAGGCGCCAGGTCGTCACTCCGGCTGAGTCGTCCGCTCCGGCGGCGGGGCGGGCAGGGGCTTCGCGGCCGCCGCCTGGGCGCTGAACCCGATGATCGCCGGCCGGGGCGAGCAGTCCGGCTTCCGCGGCGTTGCGAACATCCATGCGTGCAACTTGGCCCACTGCTCCCGGGTCGGGTAGTGCCCGCCGTCGTGTTCGAAGTAGACGTGCGCGATCTTCAGTTTCTCCATCGCCTCGTGCATCCGCCGCGGCCCAGCCACCGGGATGTGGTCCTTCACTCCGTGCATGATGAACAGCGGCATGGTGCGGAGCCGGAACACCGCGTTCGGCTGGATCGCCGGCATGCCCGCGGAACTGGCGCCCGCGCTGAACAACTCCGGGTGCAGCGCCGCCAGCCCCCACGTGCCCATGCCGCCGCCGCTGCCGCCCATGACGATGATCCGTCGCGGGTCGATGCGATAGTTGTCCGCCAGGTACCCGATGATGCGGGCGATGTTCTCCTGGTCGGCTGGGTTGTACCACAGGTGCGCCCGGTGCAGCGTTCGCGGCGCCGCCACGAAGTAGCCCCTGCCGGGCGCGTTGGCGGTCCGCCACCAACTGAATATCGCCGTCGGGGTATCGTCGGTCCCGTGCAGGGCGATGATCAGCGGCCACTCCGTTCGCGGGTCGTAATCCTTCGGCACGCCGAGCAGCATAATCGCCCGCGGGTTCTCCCCCGCCCACGGCAACTTCACCTCGACCTGGCTATTGGCTGCCGCCGGGTAGAGTCGGGGGCTGGCCAGCCAATGCTCCACGGTCGCCGCTGACGGCAGGGAGGGGCGGTCCGCCTGCGAGGCCGCCGCCAGCATCCGCGCCCGCTCCGCCGGCTGGCTGGCCGCGACCACCCGGCTGACCATCGCGGCGATCTCGTCATCGCGCTGGGTCGTAATCGTGGGATAGGGCCTCGGCCAGCCGCCCTTGGGCGGGAGCGGCGGGTTGTCCCACCCGGGCGGCGGCGGGGGAATCTTCTCGCCATCCTTGTAGATGCCGGCGATGGACCGACGGTCGATGCGGGTCGTCATGCTGGGGTTGTTGCGGACGACGACCTGCTTGTCGTTCTGCTCGATGATCTTGCCGCGGATCAACTGCCCGTCGTTGAGTTGCACAACCTCCGCGCAGACGGCTGACGCCAGCGTCAGCACGCTGGCTAGTGCGAGGATACGACGGACGCGGAGAGTCTTTGTCACCGATGCTATTCTACAGCCTCGGGTGTGGCGGTGCGCCGCGCGTTTGCCAATCCACGCCCACTGCGGTATATTGCCCGCGTGTTATGCGGCGATCCGGTCCGAGCCGGGAATTGCCCGGCAGGCTGGCGCCATAGGAAGACCCCAACCAGGAGCCCAACGATGCTGAAACCGGCTGAAACGGCGAAAGTGCTCAAGACGATCGAGGACGACGGCGTGGTTGCGGTCGTTCGCGGCAAGAGCGGCGAGTCGATGGTGCAGGTGGCCCAGGCGATCGCCGCCGGCGGCGTCCGTTGCATCGAGCTGACCTTTACTACCCCCGATTGCCTCGACGTGATCAAGGCGGTGCGCAAGGCCTGCGGCAAGACGAACGTGATCGGCGCGGGCACGGTGCTGGATTCCGAGACGGCCCGGGCCGCCATCCTGGCGGGCGCCCAGTTCATCGTCGCCCCGTCGACCGACCTGGGCACGATCGAGCTCTGCAAGCGATACAGCATCCCGATCATGCCCGGCGCCCTCACGCCGACCGAGGTCGCCCGCGCCTGGCAGGCGGGGGCCGATGCGATCAAGATCTTCCCGGCCAACGTGATGGGGCCGAAGTACCTCAAGGACCTGGCCGGCCCGTTCCCGCAATGCCGCTTCACGCCAACCGGCGGGGTCGACGAGAAGACGATCGGCGAGTACATCAAGTGCGGCGCGATGGCCGGCGGCGTCGGGTCGGCGCTGGTCGATGCGAAGCTGGTCGACGAAGGCAAGTTCGACGAGTTGACCAAACGGGCTGCGGGGCTGATCGCCGCGGTGAAGGCCGCCCGGGGCTGAGCGAACAGTGGACGGTGGTCAGTGGGCAGTGGTCAGCGAAAGGCAATTCGCGGATCGCTGTCGTACTGACCACTGTTCACTGACCACTGACCACTGACCACTGGATTCCCATGCGAAGCCTGCTCACGGCGATGCAGTTTCTCTATGGCCTGCGGGCCGGGCAGGGGGGGGAATCGCCCCAGGAGCGGGAATCCGCCCGCTGGGTTGCGTGGTTCGCGCCGCTTGGGCTTGCGGTCGGCGTGATGCTGGCGTTGCTGATCCTGCTGGCCTGGGGGCCGATCCAGCCGCCGCTGCAACGCGAACTCTGGCTGGTCGTGGTGCCGGCATTGATGATCTATTGGCTGGGCCCGGCCTCGGGGCGATACGTCGGCTGGGCCCGGACGTGGGCGAGCATTCGCCTGGGCGGCCGGCTGAACGACCTTGACCACGACGCCTATCCGGGCATCGAGGCGACGGGCATCATGGTGCTGGCTGTCGCCACCGCGGCGCTGGCCCAGTACGTCGCATTTGCGAACCTGCCGTACAGTTGGCCCCTGCTGGCGCAGAACACGCCCTCGCTCCGCCTGCTGTTCCCCCGTGCGAACTACGGCGCGCCGGTGCTGATGGCGATGTGGGGCAACGCCTGCGTGTTGCTGGCTGCGTGCCTCGGCCGGCCAGCCGGCCACGCCGAGCCCGAGGTCCGCCAGCTCCTGGCCATGCCCACGCTGTCGAAACTGCTGTGGGCCGAGGTCGCGCCGTTGGCGCTGACGGCGTTATTCCTGGTGGGTTGGTTGCATCGCGGCGGGACCCTCGGCGCGTCGACGATCGTGCTGGCGGCCTTCGATGCACTGGCGATTGCGGTCATCTTGTTCGGCGTGACGATGTTGTTCGCCTGGCTGCTCGCCCGCCGCGTGCAGGGCCACTGCCGCGCGACGCTGCTGTCGGCCGGCCTGATCGGCGAACTCGTGTTCCTGCTGCTGTTCTACGCGATCATCAAGACGGGAAGCCTGCTGTAGAATCCGCCTACCGCCTCTTCAACTTCTTCATCTTCCGCCGCTGCGGGGCCTTGAACTTGCTGCCGAGGGTCTTCGGCGGCAGTTCGTGCGCCTTGGCGAAGGTGTCGTCCTCGAACACCGGCTCGTTGCTCCGCTCCGGCGGGGCGGCCTTGCGGGCGGCGTCGGCCTGCTGCTCGGCTTCGCGGCGGGCCTGCTCCATCGGTGGCGGCGGCGACGGGCGGAATTCGGCGACGATCTTCTGCTCCAACTGCACGTTGATCAGCTTCTCGATCTCCGTCAGCTCCGAGCCTTCCTCCGGCGTGACCAGCGAAATCGCCACGCCGACGGCGCCCATGCGGGCGGTTCGGCCGATGCGGTGTACATACAGTTCGACATCCCCCGGCAGGTCATAGTTGATGATGTGCGAAATGCCGTCCACGTCGATGCCCCGGCCCATCAGGTCGGTCGCGACCAGCACGTGGATCTTCGACTCGCGGAAGTCCTGCATCACGCGGTCGCGTTGCCGCTGCAACAGGTCGCCGTGAATCTGGAGGGCGTTCCAGCCGTCCTGCTGCAACCGCTCGCACACCCGCCGCGTCTGGTGCTTGGTGTTCGTGAACACGATCGCCAGTTCCGGCTGTTCCACCTCCAGCAGCTTGCGCAGCATCCGGTACTTGTCCCACCCCTCGACCGAGACGTACTGTTGCTTCACGTGCTCGACGGTCAGCCGGTCCTCCGACAACGTCAGCCGCTGGAGGTCGTTGCTGAACTCCTCGATCAGCCGGTTGACGT
>JAQTVL010000191.1 GCA_028706835.1 Phycisphaerae bacterium
CCGGTCATGGACAGGTCCTGGACTGGCCAAGGAGGCCGTCATGGACAGGATGTATCGGTGCTGTGCGGGGCTGGACCTTCGACGTTCTGGCTGCCGCTTCGCGGCCATACGCTCGGTGTATGCACGGGCTCCTGTGCTGGCAGTAGGCGGGCACTCGCAGTTTCCTCGACATTCTCGCACCTCGCTCTTCAGAACAATCGCGAGCAGCTATTTCACCACGAGTGTGCGAGTTGGTCAGTCCGACTACAGTCCGACCAGGGCGTTGGCCGGTGTTGTTGGTTGGCGCAAGGGCGTCGTCCGGGTGCGAAAAATCTGCGGTTTTCTTGGGTCTCGTGGCCATTTGGCACCTCTCGGCAGGCCGTAAGTGTGTACTGGTACACACTTTTTCAAGCCTTACGAGCTGTGCCACCGACCACCGGTGGGCGTGTAACTTGTTGCCCGGACGGGACTTCGTTCACAGCGGGCGAAGGGATTCGAACCCTCGACGTCCAGCTTGGGAAGCTGGCATTCTACCACTGAATTACGCCCGCGACTCGGGGTCCGGCGAGGCCGGACCCACAACATCGTACTCTACCGAACGGCGGCGGGTTGTCAATGCCTATGCGTCGCTCGCACAAGCGCGGACGCGCTCGACGGCATTGACATCGGATTGACGGCGGTGGGACTTGAACCCACAAGTCCGTTAGGACACAGGCTCCTAAGACCTGCGCGTCTGCCAATTCCGCCACGCCGTCGCTTCGGGCCCGTTCACAGTACCGCCCGCGGCGGGGGTTGACAAGCTTTTCTCGGGCGGCGCGAACGGGGCGATGACGGGGCGGGTCGGATGCACCCGCGAGCTTCCGCTCGCGGTTCGATGGGCCTCGCGCATGGGACGCGGTTTGTCGGCGGATGGCATCCGTCGGAAATTTATGCTCAATCTTCTCGGAAATCCTTCCCGAAATTTTGACAGACGTTTAAGCCTGCGTTAATAATGAAGGTAGTGAAGGTGGGCCTCGGTCCCACACTTCCTCACTCCCCATCACCGGCAGTGCCGGCCCTTCCTCCCCGGCGGCTGTCGGCCGAAGTGTCGAGCAGTCATGCAGGGACTGGCGGCCCGGATTCCTCACAGAACGTGATGCAGACTCGTTCGTTTCGCGCGGCGTTTGCCGCGCCGAACGAGGGCGCCCGCGGCCTGTCCGGATCGGACGGCTGCGAACGCCGGGGATAGCGCCGCCCGGGCCGGATCACCAGCGGGAGGAAACACCATGGTCCCCGCCACCACTTACTACCCAGAAGAACTGGACGACGAGCCGTGCGGGTTGATCGAACAGGCGGCGGGGCTGATGCCCTGGGCGCTGTCGATCGCGATTCACCTGGGCGTGCTGCTCGTGTTCCTGTTCATCGCCCACGTGACGATCATCAGCGAGCCGGCCGACCCCGACCTTGCGGGCATGGGCGGCCCGTGCATCGGGCCGGGCACCATCAACGCGGGCGGCGGGACGGAGGGCAACGGCGGCCTGCCGCCGAAGGGCGAGCGCAAGGCGAAGGTCGAGTCGCCCAAGTCCGACGTTGAGCAGATCATCGGCGTGGTGGGGCAGGGCCCCGGGTCGCTGGGCAAGCCGGGCGAGGCGGCCAAGCCGGTTGACGGCGGCGAGGCGATCGGACTGGTCGGCGGTCTGGGCACGGGCGGCGACGGCGGGACGGGCGGCGGGATCGGCGGCGGGATCGGGGACGGGATCGGCAGCGGGGTCGGCCCGGGCGTCGGCGGCGGCGTGGACTTCTACACCCCGGACCACGGCGAGAAGATCGTGTTCGTGGTCGACAAGTCCGGCTCGATGCTGCGGGAGTTCGATTTCGTCAAGGCGGAACTGATCCGCGCCATTTCCCGCCTGGGCCCGAAGCAGGAATTCCATGTCATTTTCTTCGACGACGGCCGGCCGCTGGAACTGACGGTCGGGGGCAGGACCGGCTTGCAGCGGGCGGCGGGCGCGAACCGGGCGGCGGCGGTGGAGTGGATCAGGCCGATCACCGCGGGTTCGCACGGGGGCGGAACGGATCCTCGCCAGGCCTTGGAGCGCGCGATGAAGTTGCAGGGCGGGCCGCCGGACCTCGTGTTCTTCCTGACCGACGGGTTGTTCCCGGAAGACTCCGTGACGCTGTTGGCCAAGCTGAACAAGGACAAGAAGGTCCGCGTCAACACGATTTCGTTCGTGCGTGACGAAGGCGACGCGCTGCTGCGGAAGATCGCCGAGCAGAACAGAGGGACGTTCCGGTTCGTGAAGGAAGAGGAACTCGAACGGGGCGAGTGACCCAGGCCATGGACGGCAACGGGCGGGGAACGTGCGGGAGCGAGTGAGAAGAAGTGGCGAGACGGGATGGGGTCCTGGGTTTGGGTGCCATGCCTGCGACGGTTGTTTTGTCGCAGGCATGTTTGCCCACGGCGAGCATGGCTGGCCCGCCGTCCAGAACAGCCGGACGGCGTTCCAGCCATGGCACCCATCACGCGGAGTGTGACGGACTACTCATGCCGACGGGGTGAGCGATGATGCGACGACTGCGAAGAGGCAAGCCGGTAGCCGGTGCGATGGCGATCGCTGCCATCCTGCTGGTCCCCGGACTCCTGATTGCTGCCCCAACGGACGGCACGCCCGAACAGATCGAAGGTCAGGTCAAGGCTCAGCGGGTGATGGCGGCCGATCCCGCGAAGTCCGGCGAGGATCGCGCCAAGGCCTACGCGACGGCGGAGCAACTGCTGGGGCGGCTGGCGGAGCGCTGGCCCCGGGATCGCCGGGCGCCGGAGTGGATGCACCAGCAGGTGAGCCTGATGTTCGAGGAGATCGAGCCGGCGCGGAAGAAGATCAACTACGAGATCGCCGCGGCGGCGGACGTCGAAGCGATGAAGGCGAAACTGGCGGAGGGGACGGCGACGCTGGCGGTGGTCACGCCGCGGGTCGACGCATGGGTCAAGGCGGCGGACAACGCCAGCCCGTTCGACGAGAAGGAATACGACCGCCTGTCGGAGATCGCCGGCCGGCTGAAGGTGTTCGCGATGATGAGCGACCTGTGCGCCGCGCAACTGGCGTGGGCGTCGGGCGACAGGTCGGGCAAGACGGCAGCGACCATCGCCCGGAGCGTCGAGGCCTGCCGGGCGGCGATGAAGGAGATCATTTCCGACGAGGCGCTGGCGAAGCAGAAGAATCCGGTCCGCCGGGCCAGCCCGCTGCTGTGCATGGGGTGGGCGCATGTCTACAACGGCGAGGCGGAGCCGGCGGCCGCGCTGGCTGACAAGGTGATTCGCGACGCGGCTGTGCCGGGCGAGATGCGGTTCGAGGCGTATGCCCTCAAGGCCCGGGCGCTGCGGTTCGTCAAGCCGGCTGACGCCGACGCGAAGCCGCCGGCTATCGCCGCGCTCGACGAGCAGGAGGCGATGATCGACCGCGACGGGAAGCTCGATTCGGAGCGCCTTCGGCTGACGCTGGTATCGCGAATCCTGCGGGCCAACGCGATCGTCGGGCCGGCCATCGCGCGTGCCCGGGAACTGCTGGCCGACTCGAAGGCGGCGGGCGACGCGGCGCGGGCGAAGGAACTGCGGCTGGCGGCGCGCGGCGAATACGACGCAGGGATTGCCGTCGCGGAGGGCGTGATCGCGGACGCGAGACGGAAAATCCCGGAATGCGAGCGGTACATCGACTCGTCAGCCAAGCTGATCCTGCGCGACCCGGAACTCGAGCCGGCTGCCGGCGAGGAGCCGCCGACAGCCAAGCAGCTCGCCGCGATGCCGCTGCTGCAACTCAAGCGTGTCGCCCGGCAAGCGACGGTGAACCGCGGCTACGGGTTGGCCATCGAGGCGTATAGTCAACTCCTCGCCCGTGCGGACAAGGCGAACGACGCCCCGGCCAAACTGGAGGCGATGGGCCAGCTTGGCGAGGCATATTACTGGGCCGGCCGAACGCTTCGGCAGCAGGACCCGAAGAGCGCCCCCGCGATGCTGGCCAAGGCGGACGAGCAACTCTCGAAACTGCTGCCGCAGGCGACCGGGCCGCAGCGGTCGCAGACGGCCCGCCTGCTCGCGGCGACGATATCCATGCACCCGGATCGCTACTCGGATCGGGCGATGCGAGAGCGATACGTGGCCGTGCTGTGGCTGATGATCCGGGAGGACATGCAGGCGGACTGGGCGGGCATCATGCTCGGCAAGGTGTTCTACGACGTGGGGGACTATCGCTCGGCCGCGACGACCTTCGGGCAGATCGCCAGCCGGTCGCCGTTCTACCCGCGAGCCCGCGAAAGCCAGGGGTGGTCGCTGCTGAGCTGCTACGTCAATGTGTCGCCCGCCAGCGCCCCCGACCAGCCGGCGACGGGCGCTCTGGAGCGGCGGTTCCCGACCATCAAGGACGACCTGGACGTGCTGTGGTCGTTCGCCGACGTGGCTGGGCCGGAGATCGACCGGCTGCGGAAGCTGCCCGCCAGCCAGCCGGAGTCCGTGACGGCGACGCGTCCGGAAACGGAGATCCCGCGGCTGCGGCAGGTGGCGGCGCGGTTCCGCCTGGAGTCGGCGAAACTGCGGCAGGCCTGGCGGGCGGACGAGGCCGCCATGCAGATGCTCGATGCCGTGCCGCGCGACTTCCCGGATGTGCCGGACGTCCGCGAGCGGGCCCGCTGCTGCCGCGTCGATATCCTGCTCGCGCAGAACCAGATCGACAAGGCCGCCGCGGAACTCCTCGTCCTGGCCCGCGAGGCGCCCGACAAGGCCGGCGACCACATCGACGACGCTTTGACCCGGCTGGAGTCGGACTACGTCCGCGACCGGGCGGAGCAACGGCTGGAGCGGGCGAAGTGGCGTGCGCAGCAGGTGGAACGGCTGACCCGCGCGCTGGTCGCGGGCTGCCGGGACGAGCCGGCGCTGGCGGCGGCGCGGCGCGACTTTATCATCCGCTTGGCCAAGGCGCTCAACTGGCAGGGCCAGCACGCGGCGGCCATCGAACTGCTCGACCCGATCTGCGACACGAACCGCGACGGCCTGATCGACGAGAAGGACGCCTTCCCTCGCGACGCCGATCTGCTGGTCGAACTGGGCGATGCGTTTCGCGCGGCCGGCGAGCACAAGCGGGCCGTCGCGCTCTACGACATGGTCGTATCGACCGAGCAACTGATGTATACGACCGACTGGTGGCGGGCGCTGATCGGGCAGAACGAGTGCTGCCTCGGGCTTAAGAGCAACGTGCAGGCCATCCGCCCGGCGCTCACGCAGTGGCGGGCGAGGGCGATGGAGGAACAGGAGCAAGCCAAGCCGGGCAGCCCGCCCAGGGCGATGCCCGCCTGGCTGACGGACCGCTACAACCTGGTGCTGCGCGGCGCGGACGAGGAGGCGGGCACGCCGCAGGTGAGGGTGGCCGTCGCCGCGGCCGCTGGGCCGTCGACGCCGTCGGTCGGCCGGCCGTTCCTGATCCTGTTCGCCGCGTGCGGCGGGGCGTTCCTGGTGATTGCCGCGATCTACCGAGCCAAAGCCCGCCGCGAAGCCCGCGAGCGGTTGCACGTGCATCGGCGGTGAAGCCGGCAAGGCTTGCAGACCCGACGTGCTGCCGCAGCCGTTCAAGACCGGCATCATCGCCTTGAAGCAGCACCGCCAGTTCTGGCGTTGACGGGCAGTTCATGGCACGTCGTCCTTCCCGAAGACCTCATGCAGCTTGGCGCGAATCGCGGCGGCAGGGAGTACAGGTTAAATCCACCCCTTGCCTTCGCGCCAGATTTCGGTAGAACGGGAACCGGATCGACGCGACCGCTCTCAGCGAAAGGGGCATTTGTGCTGTAGTGGCTTATCATTATCGTTTTGCTGGCGGCTCTTGCGGCCCTGAGCAGCGTCTTGGCGAAGAAGAAGGGCCCGTCCGATCAGCCGGATGCGGGAGCGACTGCACCCGGCCGGCCCAGTGGATCGAGGGGGCCGAGTGGCTGTTCGGGCCGGTCGGCGCGGACGGGCACTATCCGGCGTCTCAGATCGAGTCTGCGATCGATGGTCAGATCGCTCATGCGTGTGCGGTATTCACTTAATTGGCTCTCTTGAGGAGAAATCATTCATGGTTGGCACCACGAACCTTTGGGGCGAAGCCGGGAAAGTCGACGTGAACGCGAAACCGAAGTTGCGTGTGGCGCTGGTGGGCTGCGGCGGGATTTCCGGCACCCACATCAACGGGTGGAAGCGTCTGAGTCCCACAGCGCAGATTGTCGCGTGCGCCGACCCGATCGAGGACCGCCGCCATCAGCGTGGCGAGGAGATCGGCCTGCCCCGGGAGTCGCGATTTCCATATCTGAAGGACATTCTCAAGTCCGGCATCGAAATCGATGCGGTGGATTGCTGCACCAACAACTCGGCGCACGCGCCGGTGTCGATCGAAGCCCTGAACCACGACCTGCACGTGCTGTGCGAGAAGCCGACGACCACCAAGCCCCAACTCGTGCGGAAGATCATGGCGGCCCGCGACAAGGCGAAGAACAGGATTTTCATGACCGCCCAGCACATGCGGTTCGAGCAGAAGAGCCTCAAGCTCAAGGAATTCCTCGGCGGAGGCATTCTTGGCGACATCTACTACGCCCGCGCCCAGTTCCTGCGCCGCCGCTACCTGCCTGCGCGTATCGGCTTCATCGACAAGACCATCTCCGGCGGCGGACCGTGCATTGACATCGGCGTGCATATTCTGGACCTCACGCTGCACTTCATGGGATACCCCGAGCCGGTGTCGGTGACGGCCATCACGCCGCAGAAGATGGCCAAGCGCAAGGACATCCGGGGCTGGTGGGGCGAGTGGGACCGCGGCAAGATCACCGTCGAGGACTTCGCCGCCGGGTTCATCCGCTTCAAGAACGGCGGGGCGCTGACGCTCGAGTGTTCGTGGCTGACCAACATGAGGGAGCCGGAACTCACCAAGATTACGCTCATGGGCACCGAGGCCGGGGCGGAGTGGCCGGAACTGACGATTCATGGCGAGTCGAATGGATCCGTCACGGACACCGCGCTGAAATTCCCGCAGGACAACACCGGCGGCCACGCCAAGGAAATTGAAGTCTTCGCGGATGCGATTCTCACCGGCAAGCCTTCGCCCGTGCCCGCGGAGCAGAGCCTCAACGTGATCCGCATCCTCGACGGGCTTTACCGCAGCCACGCGGCCGGGAAGGAAGTGAAGGTCTGATCTCGTGGACCGGGGCACGGAGCGATACCCAATGGGTGAACGACACGGATGGTTGTTCGAGCCGACAGTTAACCGATCCATCACGCTGCGTCAAACCGATCCGCTTGACAGTGCAGGGCAATCGCAGGGCACGGGCAATCGCAAAGTCCGTAACTCGTTTTGCGGGGAGCGATCCATGATGCGACGGCTGCCTGTTCCGATCGGCGTGCTGGTGCTCGTGCTGGCCTCGTTGGCTTGCGCTCAGACGGCGACGACGCAACAGGACACCTGGGCCGGCGTTGAGCGGATCGTCGCGGTCGGCGACGTACACGGCGACTACAACCAGTTCGTGAAGGTGCTGCTGGCGGCCAAGGTTATCAACGAGAAGAACGATTGGATCGCCGGCAAGACGCACCTCGTGCAGACCGGCGACGTGCTCGACCGCGGGCCGGACAGCCGGAAGGCGATGGATCTGCTGATGGCGCTGGAGGAGCAGGCGCTCAAGGCCGGCGGGGCCGTGCATTGCCTGATCGGCAATCACGAAGCGATGGTCCCCATGGACGACTGGCGATACGTGCATCGGGGCGAGAAGCTGGCCTTCGGGGACGCAGCAGGCGAGGGGCTGCGGAAGGCGATGAGCGCCGAGGGCAAGTATGGCCGATGGATTCGCTCGCACAACGCGGTGATCAAGATCAACGACGTGCTGTTCGTGCATGCGGGGCTGGCGGCGAAATATGCGGACAAGACGCTGGCGGAGATCAACGAGCAGGTCCGCAAGGACATCGACAAGGGCAACATGGACGGGGTGGCGATGGACAGCGACGGGCCGCTCTGGAACCGGTCGCTGGCCGGCGGCGGGGCCGACGCCGTCGTGGAACTCGACACGGGGCTCAAGAAGTTCGGCGCGACCCGGATGGTCAT
>JAQTVL010000192.1 GCA_028706835.1 Phycisphaerae bacterium
GTACAGCACCAAGTTCCTCGAAAACGAGGAGATCATGCTCGACCTGCTCCGCGGCAATATCGGCTCGCGGAACGTCGTCGACCACACGAGCGGCTATCCAGGCAACCTGACGCTGCCGGTGTTTCTGCCGTGGGGTTCGGCGTTCGCCTACTGGCGTTCGGGCGACGAGATATGCTTCCGCCCGTCGCGGCAGCTGTTCGACAAGTATTTTGCGAAGGATACGAAGAACCCCAGCCGGCCGGCGGTGCTCGATTACAGTCGATGGGCTCCGAGCCCGCCAGACAAGCTTGTGCCCGCCAGGTTCGAGAGCATCGGCTGGATGGGCAAAGCCGCGACGAGCAAGCCGGACAATGGAAAGCAAGAGTAACCAACGAGGGTAATGCCTTGAGCGAAGAAGCGAAAACCACGCCGCCGATGATGACCCCGGCCCAGTTCCACGAGACCTTCCATAAGGTCCGCACCGAACTCGCCCGCGTCGTCGTGGGACAGGACCGCGTCGTCGAGCACCTGCTCGTCGCGATGTTCGCCGGAGGGCACGTGCTGCTGACCGGGCTGCCCGGTCTCGGCCGGACGCTGCTCGTCAAGACGCTGGCGCAGGTGCTGGGCCTGCAATATCGCCGCCTGCAATTCACGCCCGACCTGCTGCCGACGGACATCATCGGGGCGGAAATCCTGGAGAGCAGCGTCTCGACCGGCGAGCGGAACTTCCGGTTCTTCAAGGGCCCGGTGTTTGCCAACCTCGTCCTCGTCGACGAGATCAACCGCAGCCCCGCCCGCACGCAGTCGGCCCTGCTCGAAGTGATGCAGGAGCGGCAGGTGACCGCCGGTGGCACGACGTACTTCCTGCCCAAGCCGTTTACCCTGATCGCCACCGAGAACACGCTGGAGACCGAAGGCGTCTGGCCCCTGGGCGAGGCCCAGACGGACCGCTTCATGATGTCCATCGAGCAGGAGTATCCGCGCGAGGCTGAGGAACGCCGCATGATCGTGCAGACGACCGGCACCCAGGTCGCCGAGGTCAGCGAGGTGGCTGGGCCCGAGATCGTGCAGGCCATGCAGCGGCTGGCCCGCGAGGTCCCGGTCGTGCCGTCCGTCCGCGACTTCGCGCTGGCCATTGTCCGCGCCAGCCGGCCCGGCGAGGTCGAGGCCGCGGAGACGGTGAACGACGTGGTCCGGCTGGGCGCGTCGCCGCGAGCGGCCCAGGCGCTGCTGCTGGGCGGCAAGGTGACGGCGCTGGCCCGCGGGCGCACGCACGTCACGCGGCAGGACATCATCAGCGTCGTCCGCCCGGTGATGAACCACCGCGTGCTGATGGATTTCCGGGCGTTGGCCGAGGGCCACACGAAGGTGGAATTGATCGGCCGGCTGATCGATCGGGCGAAAGAGCGAACCGTGCCGCGGTTGTCGCGGTGGACCGAGCAACTGCTGTATCCTGTCGCCAAGTCGGCGAAGGCATAACGGGAACCTGAACTGGAGCCAAGGCAAAACCCTTTTCCGAGAAAAGAGAGGAATCTGCGATGAGCGAGAACGTTGAGTTTGTCATCCCGAAGGACGCACCGTGGACCGACAAGGACCTGGCCAAGATCGATCGCCTCAAGGAGGCACATCACAAGATTCTCGGGCAGATCCGGAAGGCCGTCGTCGGACAGGATGCCGTCGTGCACCTGACGATGATCGGCCTGTTCAGCCAGGGCCACTGCCTGCTGATGGGCGTGCCCGGCCTGGGCAAGACGCTGCTGGTGCGGACGCTGGCGAGCGGCCTGTCGCTCCAGTTCCGCCGCGTGCAGTTCACGCCCGCCCTGATGCCGTCGGACATCACCGGCACCGAGGTCATCCAGGAGAACAAGGCCACCGGCGAACGGCACTTCCGCTTCCTGGAAGGCCCGATCTTTACGAACATTCTGCTGGCCGACGAAATCAACCGAACGCCTCCGAAGACCCAGGCGGCGTTGCTGGAAGCCATGCAGGAGCGGCAGGTGACGGTCGGCGGCGTGCGGCGGGCGCTGAGCGCGCCGTTCTTCGTGCTGGCCACGCAGAACCCCATCGAGCAGGAAGGCACCTACCCCCTGCCCGAAGCCCAGATGGACCGCTTCATGTTCCAGATCAACGTCGGCTATCCGACGGAAGATGAAGAGCGGAAGATCCTGGCCATGACCACGTCCGGCTACCAGTCCGACGTCCAGCCGGTGCTCGAGCACGAAGAGATTCTCGAGCTCCAGAAGCTGGTCCGCAAGGTGGAGATCGGCGAGGATGTCACGAACTTCATTCTGCGGCTGGTGCGGGCGACCCGCAGCACCGAGCCCGAGGCGCCGGACTTTGTCAAGAAGTGGGTCACTTGGGGCGCCAGCCCTCGCGCCTGCCAGAACCTGGTCATCGGCGGCAAGGCCGCCGCGATTCTCGACGGCCGACACCAGGTCAAGCTGGAGGACGTGTTCGGGGTCGCCCACGCGGTGCTCGGCCATCGGATCATGCCGAACTTCGCCGCCGAGGCGGAACGCGTGACGTCGCACAAGATCGTGGACGAGTTGCTGAAGGTAGTTGCGTAGGAACGAACGGTCGGCGTTCTCGTTCCGGTGATCGAAAGCCCAGGGATTGCCATCCCTGGGCTTGGGAGCCGGAGGGGCTCGTTGATTCGCAGAGGGTTCTCAAATGCCGGATTACTTCAATCCACACGTGATCGCCAACGTCAAGGGCCTTGAGCTGCGCAGCACGCGGCTG
Organism: Phycisphaerae bacterium; assembly: GCA_028706835.1. Classification (GTDB taxonomy): domain Bacteria; phylum Planctomycetota; class Phycisphaerae; order JAJVII01; family JAJVII01; genus STB-87. The sequence continues at coordinate 2,719 of JAQTVL010000192.1, forward strand.
GTCGAAAGCTTCATGGCGGGCATGCACAAGAGCCGGCAACTGGGCATCAGCACCGAGTTCGCCCAGCACCGCCAGTACGTCGCCGGCGACGACACCAAGCACCTCGACTGGAAGGTGTTCGCCAAGACCGACCGCTATTTCATCAAGCAGTACGAGGCCGAGACGAACATGCCGGTCTACTTCCTGCTCGACACCAGCAACTCGATGTTCTTCAAGAGCGATCAGGCGGCGATGAGCAAGTTCGAGTACTGCGCCACCGTCCTGGCCACGCTCGCCTACCTGCTCACGCAGCAGAAGGACACGTTCGGGTTGGTGCTCTTCGATGAGAAAGTGCATGTCAACCTGGCCGCCAAGGGGTCCGGCGTTCACTATCGCAACATGCTCACCCTGCTCGAGCAGGCCAAGGCCGGCGGCAAGACGGACATCAACTCGGCGCTGTTTGCGATTGTGCCGCAGTTGAAGCGCCGCGGCATCGTTGTGCTGCTCACCGACTTTATCGACAGCCTGGATCAGTTGGCGATGGGCGTCGGGCAAATGAGCTTCCGCAAGCAGGACATGGCGCTGTTCCACGTGGAAGACCCGGTGGAACGCGACTTCCCCTTCGGCGGCCAGACGATTTTCCTCGGGCCGGAGCAGGAAGGCCGGCTGCTGTGCGACCCGCGCGACCTGCGCCGCGCCTACCTGACCGCCCGCAGGAAGCATCTGGGCCTGGTCCGCGAAGTCTGCCAGCAGTTCCGTTACGACCTGGAGGACCTGCACACCGACTCGCGGCTGGACGAGGTGCTCACGCGATTCCTGTCGATCCGACTTGCCCGGAGGCGCCGCCGGTAGTCTCCCGGTGCGTTCTGTGTGTGAGTCCCTGGCGCAGGGCGGCCCCCGCGGCGTTTGGGCTGTCCGTCCGCGCGAGCCTTGATGATGATGGAAACCCCTATGCGACAGTCCCACTCGTTCATGTCCCGGTTCGCGGGGCGATGGCTCGTCGCCCTTGCGCTGATGGTTCCGGTTCTGGCCGCGAGCCAGGCAGTCGCCCAGCGTGCTCCGCGCCAGCCGCGGACGCCTGTTCCGGCCGCGGTGCCGGCCAGCGCGCCCGATGCGGCGCCCGCCGCCAAGGACCCGTTCAAGGACACCTACGCCACCTATGTTCCGGACTTCATACGCATGCTCGACACCGAGGGCGGGTACGGCGGGGCGTTGCAGGGCTGGAAGGCGGACGAGGACAAGATGAAATTGTCCTCCGAGCCGACGTTCTTCACGTTGAACGTGCTCGATCAGGACGACCGTGCCAATGCCTACGTCACAGCCGCCCTCGATCAGGAGGCGAAAGGCCAGTATCGCGACGCACTGAAGATATACCAGATCGTCATTGAGAAATACCCGAACCAGTTGTATCGCGTGTCGCGGCACGGTGTGTTCGTGCCTATCTCGCAGTACTGCCAGCGCCGCATCCTCGGCTTTCCCCCGAGGGAACTCCAGTTCTACCGCTCGCTCTACGACGCCCGGGCCAAGGAAGCCTACGACCAGTCCCGGCGGCAGTACTCCCTGATCGGGCTGTCCGAGATCGTCGACACGATGCTGGCGACCAGTTACGGCGGGCGGGCGATTGTCGAACTCGGCAACGCTGCTCTGGATGCCGGCTATCATCTGGCGGCCCTGGAGTACTTCACCACGGTTCGCGATTTCTTCCCCGACGCCGCACTGCACACTCCCGAGCTGACGCTTAAGATTCAACAGTGCCAGCGCATGCTCGGCAGCCCGGCTGCGGCTGCGTCCGGGCCCGCCATCGGCAAGAGCGAACTCTCGCCCGAGCAGTTGGCCCAGTTGCAGAAGGCCGTCGCTGCAACGACCGTCGTCAAGCCGCCGTTCTTTTCGCAGATTTCCAGCCCGCCGAGCCTCTCGTCAGACGATTACACGCTGCTGCCGCCGACCACCGACCCCTTGGCTCTCAAGCCGCCCGTGTGGCAGCACGAACTGCCCGGCAGCCGGCGGGACCTCTACGTGTTCAGCCAGCCGGTGGTGACGCAGAACAGCGTGATCTACCGTCACAAGAACATCGTCTATTGCCGCTCGATCCTCAACGGCGAGCTGCGCTGGACCAACGACCTGGGCGGCCGGGCAGTCTGGCAGAACCGAAACGAGCGACTGTACCCGCAGGAAGATGTGCTGGTGCAGGACGGTCTGGTGTTCACGACGATCAGCAAGTCCGGGCCGTCGCTGGTGGCGTTGGACGAAGTGACCGGCCAGATCAAATGGGCTTACGGTCCGATGGTGGCGTCCAACGAAGAGGAAGCTCGCATGCGGTTTGAGGCTGCCCCCACCGGCGGGCCCCGAACCATCTACGCCGGCTATGTGCTCGACAACATCGAAGGCGAGACGCACATCGACAGCGAATATGGCCTGATTGCCTTCGACAGCGTCACCGGGCGGCTACAGTGGCGGACGCCGCTATGCCGGTTGGCGCCGGGCAAGTTCTCCGGCGGCTTTGCCGAGGAACGGCGCAACCGCATTCGCAGTTTCACCTCCCCGCCGCTGTATAACGAAGGCACGATCTACTACAACACCAATGCCGGCGCGATGGCCGCGATCGACGGCCAGTCCGGCCGGATCAAGTGGCTTGCCCGCTACCCGTACTATCCCGAGGTCCACGACGCCACCCGCCAGTTCGGCGGCGTCGACGATCGCTACGGCAATCCGGCCCCGCACTCGCCGATGTTCTGGTACAACCAACGCCCGCTGCTCATCGGCGAGCGGCTCTACATGCTTCCCGTCGACTCGCGGCTCATGTTCTGCTTCGATCGTCGCACCGGAAAGGTCAATTGGAGCAAGGCGAAGGGCACGATCTATGAAAGCCCGAACGGGCCTCGAGTCAGCGAGGGCGGCGCTGTCTATATGCTCGGGCCGACCCGCGACGGGGACTTGGTGATGGTCTACTCCGGCCGATCGCACCCGATCCAGACCGTTGACCCGACCACCGGCGAGATGATCTGGCAGTCCGGCGACATCATCATGCGCGACGAGCAGCCGGTGATGAAATACGACCCGCACACGTACACCTGGGCCGCCATCAACACCAATGGACGATGGTTCAACACCGCCGCCCGACCGTTCCTCGACACGGACGACAAGCTCACCGTCACCAGCATGGCCCTGACGAACACGGGCGGCTACGGCCTGACGATCGCCTGGACGTATCACCTCGCGGAGGTTTCGCTGCGCGACAGAAAGGTTCTCAACCAGCGCCGGTTCTATACTGGCGAGATTGCCGCGGTGGCTGAGCACTACATCACCAACATCTGCCCCGCGACGCTGAAGGCGTTGGAGGATCTGCCCGCGAAGAACGCGGACATCAAGCGGCAGATGTCCGAACTCAAGGAGATCGTTGCGGACCACCCGCCGGAAAACGCCTACGGGCCGTTCATGCCTTTCAGCCGGGTCACCTTCTCCCGCTATGGCGTGCCGTTCGAGCTACGGTTCGGGTGCCGCGAGGTCAACCTGCTTTACGATCGCGCTGCGGTGACCAAGGCTATCGCCTCACGGTCTGACCCGGCGGCTGACTTTGCCCGGGCCGAGCTGGCAGTGGCCGACAGCCGCTTCGACGAAGCTGCTACGCTGCTCAAGAAGTGCCTCACGACGATCGGCTCGGAGGACCTCGACTTCCGCGCCGCCATCAACCAGCAACTCTATCGCGTGCATCAGCGTCTGGCCCGCACTGCCATCCGCACCGGCAAGATCGAGGACGAACTCGACAACGGCCTCGGCATGAGCCGCACCTGCTCGACGCTGGCGGAGGAGATCGAAACCCTGTTCGCGCTGGCCGAAGCCTACGAGCGCAAAGGCGACCTGAACGCGGCCGCTCGCTGCCTGCGAACCATCATCGAAACCTATGGCCGGCACGAGTACCCGATCTCGCCGCTGGCGGCACTGGACGGCCAACAGGTGCTTGGGGCCGCCAACCAGACTCTGGACCGCACCAGTGGCTTCCTCGGCGAGAACATCTACGGCAAGGAACTATCCCGCAGTCTTGGGCTGATGAAGAAGGGGTTGCCGCTTTACCTGAGCACGGTGTCTCCGCTGCCCAAGACGCTGACATTGCGGGCCGGCGAGCGGGCTGCCTGGCAGTTGGCCCGGTTGCAGAAGACCTCGTCCCAGTTCGCCGGCGACTTCGAGAAGACGGCGACAACGGAACTGGACGGCAAAACCGAACCCGAGCAGTTGCAGCGGATGTGGGAGTTCCCCGGCACAACTGCCGCCCAGAAGACCCTGGAAGCCCTCTGTGAGTCGTCCGGCAAGCTGGACCCGGTGCTGGCCCGGCAGCGTCTGTGGCGGCTGTCGGACGCCGCACGTGTGGGCAATCTGAAACTGCCCGAGAAGTTCGCCGCCAAGTTGACGACCCCCGACTTCGACAAGTTGACCGTTACGATCCCGCAGACAGCCAAGCCCTATGACTTCGCCGACGCCGACGGGGCAAGCCGTTTGATCCTCCAGCGCGGCGACGATCAGACAAAGTACCCTGAACTGATGTTCGTGGGCGGCCGGGTTCGCAAACGGGTGGACAACAAGTTCATCCTGACCTGCATGGACTTGAAGACCGGGACCAAGAAGTGGGAAACGATCGACATCCGGCTGAAGGGCAGCGGCCAGGAGGCGGGGTTCTACGAAGCCTTTGTCCTCGGCGAGCGTGTGATCGTGCATGGCCTGTATGACGTGCTGGCGTTCAACGTGGCGGACGGCAAGGCGATCTGGAGTTATCGCGTGCCGTTCGACTTTGAAATCAAGAACGCGCTTCTCAGTGGCGACCTGTTGATGCTGGCCGGCAAGACGGAAACCCTTGCTCTCTACCTGCCAACGGAGAACCCGAACGGTGAGGTGGCCTGGCAGGTGGGTGAGATGGGCGACCTGTACATCATGCCGTATATGCGGAACGATCGGCTGATCAGCGTCCGCAAACTGCCATACAGTGTAACTGTGCGTTACCGCTCAACGGGCCAACTGATCGGCCGGCTCGACCTTCCGGATTTGTCGATGCACATGGCGCATCCGCTGATCGAGGGCGGGCCGGAAGAACTGCCGGCGGCCCATTGCGACAACCTGCTGGCGGTGACGGATGGGTGGTACTACGTCGTGGTGGACACGGACAAGTTGGCGATCTCGTGGAAACGATTGATCGACTCGAACGACGTGACCCGCGAGCCGGCGATGCGATTGGCGTTGAGCAATGACTACCTGTGCGTATTGAAGGAAGACTACGATCAGAAGGCGATCTACATGCTGTCAGCCAAGACGGGCGAAGTCCTGTGGAACAGCA
>JAQTVL010000193.1 GCA_028706835.1 Phycisphaerae bacterium
GCTGCTGGCTGCTGGTCGTCGACGAGGCCCACTGCATATCGCACTGGGGCCACGATTTCCGCCCGGACTACGCCCGCATCGGCACGCTGATCGCCCGGCTGTCGCCGGGCCCAGCGGTCCTCGCCGTCACCGCCACGGCCACCGCCCGCGTCCGCAAGGAAATCGTCGAGCTGCTGGGGCTGGCCAACCGCGACCCGCTGATTAACCTGAAGGGCATCTATCGGCCGAACCTGCGGATTGCGATCCAGACCGACGCCTACGCGGCTGATCGGCTGGAGGCGATACTGAAGGTGGCGGCCTGGGCGAAGAACGGGTCGATGATCGTCTACGCCGGGTCGCGCGATCGCACGGAGGACCTGGCGACGGACCTGTCAGCCGCCGGCTATCGCGCGGCTGCGTATCACGCCGGGCTGGACGCGGTGGTCCGGGCGACGCGGCAGGACCGGTTCAATCGTGGCGAGATCGCGATCATCGTCGCGACCAACGCCTTCGGCATGGGCATCGACAAGCCGGACATCCGCGCGGTCGTCCACTGGCGGCTGCCCGAATCGCTGGAGGCGTATTACCAGGAGATCGGCCGGGCCGGGCGCGACGGCAGGCAGTCGCTCTGCCTGGGGTTCCTGGGCGCGGGCGACGTGAACCAGCTCGAATACATGGTCCGTCAGAACAACCCGTTCCCGTCGGCGGTGGATGCCGAGTACCGGTCGCTGAAGGCGCTGACCCGCAACGGCGGCGGGCCGATCGAATGGCCGTACAGCGACCTGCACCGCACCGAGGCCCAGGCCAAGCGGATCATCTGCAACTTCCTGGCCCGGTTCGGGGGCGCGACGATCGATCGCAACCGGATCGACCTGGACGCCGGCTGGCGAGGCATGACCGCCGCCCAGCGGAGTTGGATGGACGAGAAGCGCAAAGCCGACATGGACCGCGTGGGCGAGTTGGAGGCCTTCGCCCACGAGCGCCGCTGCCGGATGCTGGGCTTGCAGGAGTACTTCGGATTCGCCGATCTCCGCGCGCCCTGCGGGCACTGCGACGTGTGCAAGCCGGTGGAGAAGAAGGCGCCTTCGCGAGCCCAGCGAGCCGGGCCGTCCTCGGCCCCGCAGGGAGTCGCTACGCCCGGCGAGACAAAGAAACGCCGCCGTCGCAAGAAGGACGTGCTTGCGAAGGCAGTTGCCGGGCCGCCGGCGACAGGCGACGATCTGACCGACGCCGCGGACGCGGAGTTGTTCGAGCGGCTGCGCGAGTGGCGGGCGAAACGGGCGGGTGGCAAACCGGCCTACACCGTGTGCGGCGACCGGACGCTGATCGACCTCGCGCGGTTTCGGCCGACGACGCGGGCCCAACTGGGCGAGATTCACGGCATCGGCGAGAATCGCCTGGCGGCCTACGGCACGGAACTGCTGGCGCTGCTGGACCGCTACCCGCGGCGACGGGGGTGAGGGGTCGTCCGAATGAACCCGCGAAGCGGGTGACGGCGTGTAGCCCCAGGTGAGCGCAGCGAACCTGGGGTAAGCGTTCCCCCCACCGGCCAGCCCCCGAACGGGGGCGACGGCAGCGTGGCGATCCCGCCGCCTGTCGCGCCTCGCTGGCATGGCTACGCTGCCGTCGCCCTCTTCGAGGGCTTACCACAAAGGGGCAGGGTTCCCCCAGGTTCGCTGCGCTCACCTGGGGCTACATGCCCTCGCCCCGTTCCGGGGCTTTCAAGCGGAAGATCGCGACGCCACCCATCGCTCGCGCGTGGGCTTGCCGGCGATGAACCAGAAGCTTTGCGGGCTCTGGTGCTCTTGGCGCCCTTGGTGGTGAATCAGCATTTCGTCCGCACCTTCGCGAAGGCGTCCATCGCTTTGTCGATGTCGGCCGGGGAATGCGCAGCCGACAACTGCACGCGGATTCGCGCCTTGCCCTTGGGCACGACCGGATACGAGAAGCCGATCACGTAGATGCCCTCGTCGAGCATCATCGCGGCCATTCGCGTGGCCAGCGTCGCCTCGCCGAGCATGATCGGCACGATCGGGTGCTCGCCAGGCCGAATGTCGAAACCGCGCTGTGTCATCCCGGCGCGGAACTGCGCCGCGTTGGCCGTCAGCTTGTCGCGCAGCGCGGTCGAGCCCTCCAGGATATCCAGCACCGCCAGCGTTGTCGCCGCGATCGACGGGGCCAGCGTGTTGCTGAACAGATAGGGCCGGCTTCGCTGGCGGAGCAGCTCGATGATCTCCCGCCGGCCTGTCGTGTAGCCGCCGGACGCGCCGCCGAGCGCCTTGCCGAGCGTGCCGGTCAGAACGTCCACCCGGCCCATCACGCCGCGATGCTCGTGCGTGCCCCGGCCGGTCCGGCCCATGAACCCGGTCGCGTGCGAGTCGTCGACCATGACAGCCGCGTCGTATTTGTCCGCCAGGTCGCAGATGCGGTCCAGCGCGGCGACGGTGCCGTCCATGCTGAACACGCCGTCGGTGGCGATCAGCCGGGCGCGGGCGTCCTTCGCCTCGACGAGCCGCGCCTCCAGATCGGCCATGTCGCCGTTCTTGTATCGCAGCCGCCGGGCCTTGCACAGGCGGACGCCGTCGATGATGCTCGCGTGGTTCAGCTCGTCGCTGATGATGGCGTCGGGCTCATCGAGCAGCGTCTCGAACAGGCCGCCGTTGGCGTCGAAGCAGGAACTGTAGAGGATGGTGTCCTCGGTGCCGAGGAACCGCGACAGCCGGGCTTCGAGTTCCTTGTGCAGTTGCTGTGTGCCGCAGATGAACCGCACGCTGGACAGCCCGTAGCCCCAGCGTTTGTAGCTCGCCTCCGCCGCCGCCACGACCCGCGGATCGTTCGCCAGGCCAAGGTAGTTATTCGCGCAGAAGTTGAGGACTTCCTTCCCGCCGGCGACGGCGATCCGCGCCCCCTGCGGCGAAGTGATGACGCGCTCGTTCTTGTAGAGCCCGGCGGCCTTGATTTCATCGAGCATGCCAGTGACGCGGGCTTTCAGAGCGTTGAACATTGTCTACTCCAAACTTGGTGCGCCGCTGAGGCGCTGAGGACGCTGAGAAAAACGAAGACGGACTAACCGCAGATGCACGCGGATGGCCCCGTTTTGTTCATCGGCCGAAGATGCGATCGATGAATCGACCCGCTCCCTGCGCCGCAGCGTCGGCAGCGCGGCCGGCCATCTGATCGACAACGTGATTGAGCCATACGCAAATCGCAACGATCAGGACCACCGTCAACAGAAGCATCACGGCAAACGGCAGCAACGTACGTGATTTGTGTCGCGCCCGCCGATGCGTGATCGGCTCGGACGTGCGGCATGGCGTGAACCGCCCGTTTGTCGTGGCGGTCCGGATGATGCCGAGAACCTGCTCGACAGGGACGCCAAGCGACTCGGCCACGTTCTCGGGCGAATCGCCTGCGCCCAGGCGCGTCAGCACGAAGTCATCGGTTATGGTGTACTGGTTTTCCATCTGCGTCATCTGCGAAATCTGCGGGAACGCCGTTTCTTCGCCGTTCTCAGCGTCCTCAGCGCCTCCTGCCGCGGGCGTCAGATGGCGTCAGTCTCTCCGGACGCGGATGCTGGCGTCGCTGATAATCCACAGGTCTCCGGGTTCCAGCCTGGTCTCGACGAACCAGAACACGCTTTCCACGCGGGCCAGCAGTTGGGACCGGCTCTGCTTGGCAAGGCGGAAAACGATGATCCCGGCGCACTGCCGTGGCGGGTAGTGACGGATGTCGGCGAAATCCAGGTCGAGCGTCAACAGCACACGGGATTCGTTCGCGCATATGGCAAACAGGTCGTCGTCCGGTGCGCCGCGCATACCCTGATCCCACACCGTCAGGGCATCGTGCCCCCGTCGTCGAAGAGCCACAGCGACCTCGGGATGAATGTTCTCATCCGTCTTCAGCCGCATCAGACCACCTCCGACGGCAGCGTCACCACCCGGTCCCGTGCCAATTCGGAGGCATACTCAAGCGCCGCCTGGATGTCCTCAGGTTGCAGGTGGTAGGCGGTGGCGGTCGCTTCCGCGCTCTCTCCGGCGGCAAGATTGTCCAGCACGATCGAGACCATCACTCGCGTGCCTTTGATGCACACTTTTCCGTGGCAGACCTTGGGGTCCGCGGAGATTCGTTCTCGCCAATCCATGTCGCACCTCCGCTGTTATTCTACCTCAGCGTCCTCAGCGTCTCAGCGGCAAATTCACTCGCTCCACGTCAGCACCACCTTGCCGCTGTTGCCGGAGCGCATCACTTGAAAACCCTCCTCGAATTTGTCGATCGGGAACCGGTGCGTGATCGCCTTGCTGATGTCCAGGCCGCACTGGATCATCATCGTCATCTTGTACCACGTCTCGTACATCTCCCGGCCGTAGATGCCCTTGATCGTCAGGCCGTTGAAGATCACGTAGTTCCAGTCGATCTCCGTCTTGGGCACCAGGCCGAGCAGGGCGATCTTGCCGCCGTGGGCCATGTTGGCCAGCATGTCGCGGAAGGCAGCCAGGTTGCCGGACATCTCCATGCCCACGTCGAAGCCTTCCTTCATGCCGAGCTGTTTTTGGGCGTCGGCGATGGAACTGGCCCGCACGTCCAGGGCGAGCGTCGCACCCATCTTGCGGGCCAGGTCCAGGCGATACGGATTAACGTCGGTGACGACCACGTGCCGTGCGGCGGCGTGGCGGGCGATGGCCGTCGCCATCAGGCCGATCGGGCCGGCCCCGGTGATCAGCACGTCCTCGCCGAGCACGTCGAACGACAGGGCCGTGTGGGCCGCGTTGCCCAGCTGATCGAAGCAACTGATCACGTCCTCGGGGATCGACGGGTCCGCTGCCCACACGTTGGTCACCGGGATGCACAGGTATTCGGCGAACGCGCCGGGCCGATTCACGCCCACGCCGGCCGTGTTCGGGCAGAGGTGCCGCCGCCCAGCCAGGCAGTTGCGGCACCGGCCGCACACCAGGTGGCCCTCGCCGCTGACCAGCTCGCCGGGGTGGAAGTCGTGGACGTTGTCGCCGACGGCCTCGACGGTGCCGACGAACTCATGGCCGACGACCATGGGCACGGGGATGGTCTTTCGGGCCCATGCGTCCCAGTTCCAGATGTGGACATCGGTGCCGCAGATGCTGGTCTTGCGAATTTTGATCAGCACGTCGTTGATGCCGACCTGCGGCACGGGCACGTCCTGCATCCACAGGCCTTCCTCAGCCTTCGCCTTGACCAGCGCCTTCATCGTCGTGGGAAGTTTGTTGCTCACTGGTAATTCCTTATGAGTGTCGCGGTGAATGAATGGCAGATTATACGGAGGAAGAGGCAAATGCGGAATGCGGAATTCGCGACGGGTTGGCCGAATGTGGAGCCTGTCCGCTGGCGGCGGCGTCGGAAGCTTATCTTTTTGTGGAGTGCGGGAGCGCAGCTCCCGCTTTGGCTCGCTGCGATACCCCGGTGCTCGTCCAAAGCGGTAGCTTCGCTACCGCAGTCCACAAACAGCGAAGAGTCACGGGCGGTGCTCGCCAACGCAAAAGCCCCCGACCTCTGGCGGGGGCTCTCGCGTCCATAAGGAAGCATCGTCCGGAACGCCCGGCGAAGGGCCGGACGGACCGGGGTTACTTGCGACTCGCGTCGACCGGCCCGGCCCGGCGGCGACGGGCGAAGCCCGCGCCGATCATCAGCACGCCGCCGATCGCCAGGAAGCCGAGCGTCGCCGGTTCCGGCACGACCGAGACGTCCAGCGTCAGCAGCACCTTGTTGTTCACGTCGTCGACCGACACCACGCCGCTCAAGCCGGCCGGGGCGTTGACCGTCCATGTGCCGGCTAACGGGTCGGGTACGGCAGAGGCGTAGGTGAACAGCGTGTAGACGCCGGCGGGCGCCGAGCCGCTGCCGAGCCAGTTCACGTTCAGCACGTGCGGCGCGGCGTTCAGCGTCAGCCCGAGGCTGGCGTTGATCAGGTCGGAGTTGGTCACGCCGTTGGTCACGTCATAGTCCCAGGTGTAGTTGCCCTGGAAGTTCAGGTTGGTCAGGTCCAGCGTGCCGATGCCGGCGATCCGGTTGGCCGCCACGCCGATGTCGCCGGGCTGGACCGTCCCGGTCACCGTCAGCGTGTAGGTCGTGGCTGCCGGCTTGCTGTTGATCTGGCCGGCGCCGCGGATGGTGTTGGCCAGCGTGACGCTGTTCTCCAGGCGGATCAGTTCATTGCTGCCGGCGGCATTGTTCAGGTAGATCGGGCCTGAGCCGAGCGAACTGGCGTTGTTGATGAGGAATCGGCCGCCCGTGTTGTTGGCGTTCGATGAGACTGTGGTGCCGCCGGCGTAGAGGTTGACGCCGCGGAAGTAGACGCTGGAGGAGTTGGAGCCGGCGCCGCTCGGCGAGACGATCGACAGGGAGCCGTTGCCGCTGATCACGCCCGTCTGGTTGACGGTGGAACCGCTGGTCGAGGACTGCTCCCAGGTGGTCGTCGTTCCGGTCGTCAGGGTGATGTTCGAACTGACGGTCCGCGAACCGATGGCATTGACGAACGAGAGGGTGCCGCCGCTGCCCGTGACGTTGTTGTCGAACGTGATCCCGGCGGCAATGGAGAGCGTGCCGAGGGGCCCGATTTCAAAGGTCTTGGCGTTGTTCAGGTCGACCTGGGCCGTCAACTTGGCCCGGGCGCCGGGGACGGTGGCCGACGTTCCCGGGGCGTTGATCAGGATCGTCTCGACGGCCGTTCCGAAGGCGTCGGCGTTGTTCGCGATGACGAATCCGCCGTTGCCGAAGGTGGTTCCGCCGCCGTAGGAGTTGGCTACGTCCAGTTGGATCGAGGACTGGTTGCTGTCCAGCCGGGTGCCGGTGAACATGACGCCGCCGCTGCCGGTGATCGCACTGGAAATCCGCAGCAGGCTGCTGGCGGCGCTGAGGGTGGCGACGCCGCTGGGGATGCTTACCCCGCCGTTAAGCTGGGCCGTGCCGCCCAGGACGTTGCCGACGCCGCTGGAGCCCAGAATGGCACCGTCGGCCAGGGTGATCGCGTTGCTCCACGACCGCGTGCCGGCGGCTGTGTCGCTGTAGAAGTTGAGAGTCGCCCCGGTGGTGACCGAGGCCGAGTTGGCGCCGATGGAGTTGACCCCAGCCGTGACGTTGCCCACCTGGAGCACGCCGCTGCCGACCAGGACCCCGCCGGTGAACGTGTTGGCGCCGTTGATGATCAGCGTGCCTGGGCCGTTCTTGACCAAGCGGACCACGCCGTCGCCCGCGTCACCGTAAATCCCGTTCGTGCCCGGGTTGTCGGTGATCGGGACGCCGATCGTATAGGTCGGCCAGTAGCCGCTCGCATTCCCGATGTCGCCGATCGTGATGAACAGGTCGGCGGTGGAGGCCGAGCCGCCCGCCGTCAGCCGGCCCGTTCCCGTGATGGCGTGGCTCGCGGATGTGCCGCTCGCATTGGAGAGCAGCAGGCCGCCGGTGACGATGTCCAGGTTGAAGGCGCCGACGGCGATGGTGGTGGTTGTTGCGCTGGAGATCAACAGGGACAGGGGGCTGCGATCGCCGGTAAGGGTGATCGTTCCGGTCGCGTTTGGCTTGGCGTACTGGCCGGTCCAGGCGGTTTCAGCCAGCGCGACGCTGCCGACCGCCCCGACGCCGTTCGCATCGTATTTGGCGAAGTCGGTCGACTTGAAGAAGTACTGCGGCCCCATGAACGGAGTGGCCGCCAGTCCGTTGATCATGATCCGGGCAGCGCTCGCTGGGCCGGCGACGCCCAGGCCGACGCCGGAGAAGTTCACCGCGGCCCCGTTGGTCAACGTCAGGGAACTCAAGGTCAAGACCGACGAGGACGTCCCGCCGAACGTATTTGAGATGGTCGCGTTCCCGTTATCCACCGTCACCGCCCCGACGGTTTCGGTCGTCGGCGTGGTCGCCCCGGTCAACTTGAGCACCGCGCCCGCCCGCCGGCCGGAAATGGTGATCGGCGTGCCATCGGGCAGACGATTGGTGTTCAGCGTTCCGCTGTTATCGAGGTTGATGGTGTTGAAGTCCGTCGCCGACGGGCCTGTGGTGT
>JAQTVL010000194.1 GCA_028706835.1 Phycisphaerae bacterium
CCCGCGATCGGTTCGCCGGCTGACCTTGATCGCGCGGTGGCCGCGGAGTTGACCCACCCGGCCGGCATACTTGTTCAGCCCCTCGATCTGGAGGATGATCTCGCCGCTGGCGGCCTTGTCCGTCGTCAGGACGTCGCCCGGCTGAAGGTTCATCAGTTCGTTCACGGTGATTGTCGACTTGGCAAGGAACGCCCGAATCTCCATCGCCGCGGACTTGATGTTCTCGCGGACCAGCGCCGTCTGGCTGGCGGGGGACTCCTTGCGGCGATAGTTCAGCCAGCTCTGGTTGGCCAGCCGGCCCATCAGTGGCTCGATCACGTTGAACGGGATGCACAGGCTCATGTTGCCCGTGCGGGTGCCCATCTTGATCTCGAACACGATGATGACGACCACCTCGTTCGGCGGGACGATCTGCACGAGTTGAGGGTTGCTCTCCGTCGCGGTCAGCCGGAACTTCACCGGCACCAGGTGCGACCACGATTCCGTCAGCGTCGCCAGCGCCCGGTCGGTCAGCCGGTTCACCAGCCGCTGCTCGATGGCGGTCAGAGGCCGCTGCGGGACGAAGATCTCGCTGCTGCTGCCGCCCAGCAGCCGGTCGATGATCGGGTAAATGATCAGCGGCGAAATCTCGAGGCACAACTGGCCGTCCAGGCCGTCGCCTTCGAGCAGGTTAAAGCTGGTGGGGTTGGGCAGCGAGCGGATGAACTCGCTGTAGGTGAGCTGCTCGATGCTACCGACGCGGATTTCGATGATGGTCCGCAGGAAGCCCGACAGCGACGCGCCGAGGTTGCGAGCGAAGCCCTCGTGGATCGCCTCCAGCGCCCGGAGCTGGTCCTTGCTGACGCGTTCCGGCCGCTTGAAATCGTAATCCTGGACCGGCTTGTCGCTGACCGTCGTCGCCGCGGTCCCGCCCGGCCCGTCCGCGCCGGCCTCCACCTGGCCGCCATCCACCGCCGCCAGCAGGGCATCCACTTCCGATTGTTCAAGTACATCCGCCATCGCGGCAACCTCCTTGTCGCCGAAGCCTCAACTTCAATTATCGGACGTTGGGAGGATGAGACTTGAGGGGAGGAATCCCTCCGCTCGCGTCTTCGCAATCGCGGCAGTACGCCTAGCGCGGCGAAGAGACAAGCGACTCGCTACCCCCGCAACTGCCCCTGCCCCGTAACGATGTACTTCGTCGTCGTCAGATCGGCGGCGCCCATCGGGCCGCGGGCGTGGAGTTTGTCGGTGCTGATGCCGATCTCGGCGCCCAGGCCGTATTCCCCGCCGTCGCTGAAGCGGGTCGAGACGTTCACCATCACGTTGCCGGAATCCACGCGGGCGACGAACATTTCCGCGGCGAAAACGTCCTCGGTAACGATCGCATCGGTGTGGGCCGACCCGTAGGTGTTGATGTGGTCGATCGCGGCGTCGAGGGAATCGACGACGCGGACCGCGACAATCAGGTCCAGATACTCCCGCCGCCAGTCGTCCTCGGTAGCAGCTTTGGCGGCTGGGAACAGCGCCCGAGTCCGCTCGCAGCCGCGAACTTCGACGCCCTGCCCAGCCAGGTCCGCGCACACCAGCGGCAGCAACCGGTCCGCCACCGCCTTGTGGAACAGCAGCGTCTCAGCCGCGTTGCACACCCCGGGCCGTTGGCATTTGGCGTTCACGCAGATATCGCGGGCCATTCGTTCCAGGTTCGCGGCCCCGGCGTCGACGTAGACGTGGCAGTTGCCGGCGTAGTGCTTGATGACCGGGATGCGTGCCTGCTCGACGACGGCCCGGATTAGCGACTCGCCACCGCGCGGAATCGCCACGTCGATCAGGCCGACCTGCTTGAGCAGGTCGTTCACGACCGCCCGGTCGGGGTTTGTGACCATCTGAACAGCGCTAAACGGCAAGCCGGCCGATGCAACGGCTTGGGTGATGGCGTCGCCCAAGGCCGCGTTCGTGCGAAGGGCTTCCTTGCCGCCGCGAAGAATGCAGGCGTTGGAACTCTTGATGCACAGGGCGGCGGCGTCACTGGTGACGTTGGGGCGGCTCTCGAAGATGATCAGCACCGCACCGAGGGGCACGCGGCGACGCTCGACCCTCATGCCGTTCGGGCGGACCGAGGACCAGACCGTCTGGCCTACGGGATCGTCCTGGGCAGCGATCTGCTCAACGGAGGCCGCCATCTTGCCCAGCGCCTTCTCATCGACGCGCAGCCGATCGATCATCGCCGCCGACAGTCCGGCCGACTTCGCATCGGCGATGTCGAGTGCATTGGCTGCGACGATCTCGCCGGCCCGCTGCCGCAGGCCGGCCGCCATCGCCTTGAGGGCGTCGTTGCGGACCCGGCCGGGCACCTGAGCCATGGCCAGCCCGGCCTTGCGAGCCTGGACCGCAAGGGTGTGAGCGTAGTCGGCGGCGGAGAGGTTTGCGGCGGGCGCGGTCATGTCGGCGGGCGTTCCTCGCGTTTGACGAACTTGAACTTAATGGCCCGGGCCTCGTCGCCCTTCTGCGGGCTCTTCAGCTCGAAACCTTCGGGCAGCACAATCTCCACGTCGCGCGACAGGCCAGCCGTCGGCTCCTTGTCGCCCGTCTCGAACTTCAGATACATGTTCACGTCGGCCGCGGTGATCGGCTTGTAGCCCTTCACCACGACCGTCTTTCGCCACTGGTGCTTGTCGCTTTCGAGATTGTAGTCCTGCCAGGGGAAATCACGGCTGAACACCGGCTGGACCGGCACGTTCTCCAGCTTGTATTCCGTCACCTGAAGGTTCAGCGTGACCAGCGTCTCCGCCGGCGTGGCGCGGATCGGGAAGCCCTCCACGTGCTTGGCCAGCACCGCCTTGAGCGGCTTGGTCATGTCTGGCTGGACCTGCACGTCGGCCCGGATTTCCGCCTTCTTCTGCTTGACCAGCCGATCGTAGAGGCCGACCGGCAGGACGACCTTCGCCTTCTCGTCCTTGATCGTGGCGATGCGATCGACGCCGTCGCTGAAGCGGGCGACAATCGGCAGTTCATATGTGCGGACGCGCCCCACGGACAGTTCGACTTTCGCCGGCGAGACCGAGGTGACGACCACGTGCAGCTTTTCGAGCTTGTCGCTCAGCGGCGACCGGGCGAAGGCGTCGCGCAGGTTCACCATCACCGGACGAACGTCGTCGCCTTCGCCCAGGTCCGGACGCCACTCGAAGGGGGGCGGGAACTCGTCGCGCTCGATCATCTGCGACAGCTTGGCGATGCCGTCCTGCGGGCCGTTAAAGTCCAGCGTGACCTGCCGGGGAACCGACGCCGTCCAGAGGCCGGCCTCGTTGCAGATCGCAAACTTGTCGGTCGGCACGGCGATGTCCATGTTGACGGTCTGCTTGTCGAGCGTGCGCGTCTGCGACTGCTCCGCCCACGCCCAGATCAGCGCGGTCATCAGCACGATCACCAGGAATGTCTTAATGGGTCGCAGCATCGTCACTCGCATCGTTCGAGGCGTCGCCTTCCGCCGCGGGTTCGGCGGCGTCGCCGTTGCCGGCGGCTTCCGGCGTCACGATTCTCTCGTCCGCGGGCGTCTCCGCCAGGCCCGGCGCCAGCTCCAACAGCAGCCGCCGGCGAAGCTGCTCGGGAAGGAGCGGGCGAATCAGCTTGCCGCGAAGGGCCAGGCTGATCGCGCCCGTCTCTTCGCTGACGACGATGATCAATGCATCGCTCTCCATCGCCAGCCCGAGCGCCGCCCGGTGCCGGCTGCCCAGTTCGTGCGGCAACTCGCCGCTCTCGGCGAGGGGAAACTGGCAGCCAGCCGCCGTTACACGCCCGTGCTGGATAATCACGCCCATGTCGTGCAGCGAGGAGCCCGGCCAGAAGATCGTGGTCAGCAGGTCGGGCGTGAGTTCGGCGTCCAGTGTGACGCCGGTTTCGCCAAGGCCAGTCAGGCCGCTTTCGCGCTCGATCGCAATCAGCGCCCCGATCTTGTGCTCGCTGAGGTAGCTGGCCGCCGCCACCACTTTTTCCACCAGCACCGACACCTGGCTGCTCCAACTGCGGAACAGGCGGGTCTCGCCGATGCGCATGAGCGCCCGGCGGAGCTCGGGCTGAAACACGATCGCCAGGGCGAACAAGGCCCCGATGAGGAACTTGTCGTAGAGCACGCTGATGCGGTCGAGGCCCAGGCGGGCCGCGACCAGGTTGACCAGCGCGTAGCCGATGACCAGCAGCAGGGCCGCGCCCTTCATCATGCGGGCGCCGCGCGTGCCGCGGAGGAACCGCAGAACGGCCCAGACCGCCAGCCCGATCAGCAGCCACTCGGCAACGAGGATGCGCAGATCGTAGCTGGCGATCCGGTCGAGGTAGTTCGTGATATCCTGCATCGGTTTCAGGTTCAGAGCACCGCCAAGGGTGAACGCCATTTTACCGCGACTATTTTACCCTACGAAATGAAAAGACCGCGAATGGCGTCAAAGGTTTGCCTTTTTTTCTGTCCCGACCCCCAGCCCCCGACCCCTCGTCTCACACGGTCGCCATCCGCATCCGCTTGAGGCAGGCGAGGATGAACTGCTCCCAGTGCCGGCTGGTCAGCGTCTGCACGCACACGCCGCCGACGCCGCTGGCCGTCGCCCGAACGTGGGCCAGATACTTCGTCCACAGGTCCTGATAGGCCGATCGCAGGGCCGCGTCGTGGATCAGCCGGATCGGCGGGCGGACCCGCCCCGGGTCGGTCATCGCCCGCGGCCCCCCGGGCACCTCGCCCGCGTCTTGCGGCGAGCAGACGTGCAAAAGCACGACCTGCTGGCTGACGCGGGCGATCAGGCGAACGGCTGACCGCAGGTCGTCCGGGTCCGTGGCGTCGGAGACGAGCACAGCCAGGCCTCGGGGCCGCGACTGGGCGGCCCAGCGTTTGGCGGAGTCCGCCAGGGAGCACAGCCCGTCGAATTCCAGGCCGGCCAGGTAGTCCAGGAGCGCGGTGAATCGGCTGGACCGGCCTCTTGCGGGGGCAAGCTCGCGTTGGCCACCCGCCGCGGGCCAGGGCGAAATCCAGACGTGATCGAGGTTCGCTCGCGCCAGGTAGGCCAGTGCGGCTGCGCACCGCTTGGCGTAAATCTCCTTGCTCGGATCGCCCGCCGCCATCGAGCCCGAGCAGTCCAAGAGCAGGTAGACCTGCTGCTCGCTGTGGCGGTGGAACAGCCGAAGCTGCATGCGGTCCAGCCGGCCGAAGATGTTCCAGTCGACGTAGCGCAGCTCATCGCCGGGCGAGTATTCGCGGTGGTCGGCGAATTCGAGCCCGTCGCCCAGATCGGTCGCCCGATGGGCGCCGCCGGCGGACCGGGCCAGAATCCGCCGCCCGACCAGCGCGAGGTGCCGCAGCCGGCGGAGGAAGTCCTCGTCGAAGAGATCCTCGCGTGTGGTGGTGCGGGCCATGGAAGCGATTCTACCGCGAAGCGATCCAGATGGAAGCTTGACCCTTGGGCGGAGCATGTTAGACTAGTCGTAGACCAGTCTTATTTCGAGGGAGCAGCCATGTCGGTCGACAAGGGCGATGTCGGGGCCTACGAGGCCAAGACGCACTTCTCCGAGTTGCTCGAACGCGTCGAAAACGGGGAAGAGGTGACGATCACCCGTCACGGCTCGCCCGTGGCTCGCCTGGTGCCCGTACGCCGCGGGAACACGCGGGAAGCCCGAAAGGCCGCCATCGAGGCGATGCGCCAACTGGCCTCCGGCAACAGCCTCAAGGGCCTTCGAATCAAGGACCTGATCGCCGAGGGCCGCCGATGATCCCCGCGTTCATCATCGATTGCTCCGTCACGATGGCGTGGTGCTTCCACGATGAGGCGACCCCGCTGGCTGCCGCGGTGCAGGACAGGCTGATCGCCGAGGCCGCCCTGGTCCCGGCCCACTGGCCGCTCGAAGTCGCCAACGTGCTGGCGTTGGCGGAGCGGCGCAAGCGGATCGCGCAGCCCCGCTCAGCCGAATTCCTCGCCCATCTTGCCGCTCTGGACATTCAGATCGATGCGGAAACCGCCGGCCAGGCCCTCAACCAGACGCTGGCCTTGTGCCGCAGCCAGAATTTGACGTCGTATGATGCCGCCTATCTCGAATTGGCCATCCGACGCTCGCTGCCGCTCGCCACATTGGATGAAGACCTCCGCGCTGCCGCGCGAAAGCTTGGCGTGCGGGTGTTAGGAAAGTAGACGAGAGGCCCATAGCGGCGACGGACGTCGCTCGTCGGCGGCCAAGCAACGCCGATCGCGGTTTCCGTTAGGCGTCGTGCAATAATAACTGAAACACTCTTTCTCTGGCGATGCTGGTTTCCAAGTGTTTCCTAACGATAGAGTGCTTCAGTTATTCATGCACGGCCACTTAAGTGCCCTTCACGGCACTTCGGACAGACGCACCCAAGACATCCCTGCGCCGAGCGTACTTTCAGAGAGCCGCAGCCGGCGGAGGAAGTCCTCGTCGAAGAGTTCTTCGCGACGGAGAGGCTTGCGGAGCATGTTGTCATCTTACCGCAGGGGCGAGTGGAATTAAAACGCAGAGCCCCGGGGACAGCAGACAAGGGCGGAAGATTACCGGTTACGCGCCGCTCGCTGGGCAAGCCACTTTGTCAGGGGGCGCCCAAAACCTACCACCGCGGGGCGCCTCAAAACCTACCACCTGGAGCCCTCAGAACCGGCCACTTGAGGAGCCGTCGGTTGAGCCGTGTAGGCTCTCCGGTCCGCAATGGCGCGGGACCGGAGGGCAGCGTGCGTGGCCAATCGACTCAAGATGGTGGCCGTCCAAACAATCGTGTCGTTGCTGGTGGCGAGTTGGCCGCAACGGAAGATCGCCCGCGAACTGGGCATAAGCCGAGATGCGGTCCGCCATTACGCCAGGCTGCTCAAGCTCGGCCAGTTGTCGGTGGTCCTGCCGCCGGGCTGGCCGGGGCCGTCGAGCGCTCCATCGGCTGAGGCATCCGGCAGTTCGTTGCCGGATGATCCGGCCGCCCCGCTATCGGATTCAAACTGTACCACCCGCCCGCCGGGTCCGCTGATTGAAAACCTACCAGGGGGCGCCCCCGGGTCCGAGGAGCCAAAACCGGCCGGGGCGGTCCCCGGCTCGGTTCCCTTGGCGGACGGCGGTTCGGACTCGTCGGCCAGCGACTGCGAACCGTTCCGCCAAGTCATCCTGGACAAGCTGGAGCAGCGGCTGTCGCGCAAGCGGATTTGGCAGGACCTGGTGAGTGAGCACGGCTTCACCGCCCGCTACCACAGCGTCAAGCGGTTCGTCCGCAAGCTGAATCGGGCGACGCCGCTGCCGTTCCGGCGGATCGAGGTCGAGCCGGGGGCCGAGGCCCAGGTGGACTTCGGCAAGGGGGCCCCGGTCTGCACGCCAAGTGGCGGGCGACGGCGGACCCATGTCTTTCGGCTCGTGCTCAGCTTCTCCCGCAAGGGCTACAGCGAGGCGGTGTTCAGTCAGACCACCGACGAGTTCCTGGCCTGTCTGGAAAACGCCTTCTGGTCGTTCGGGGGCGTGCCCCGCATTATCGTCATCGACAACCTGAAGGCGGCGGTGGCCAGGGCGGATTGGTTCGACCCGGAATTGCACCCGAAGATTCGCTCGTTCTGCCAGCACTACGGCTGCGCGATCCTGCCGACCAAGCCCTATACGCCAAGACACAAGGGCAAGGTCGAGTCGGGCGTGAACTTTGTCCAGTCCAACGGCCTGAAGGGCCACAGCTTCACCGGCCTGCCCGAAGAGAACCAGCACCTCTGGCACTGGGAACTGACCGTCGCCGACACCCGCATCCACGGCACCACCCGCAAGCAGGTCGGCAAGCTGTTCGCCGAGGTCGAAAGGAGCGCCCTGCTGCCGTTGCCGGCGGAGCGATTCCCGTTCTTCCATGAGGCCCCGCGGTCGGTCCATCTGGATGGCTACGTCCAGATCGCTCACTCGTACTACTCCGTACCGCCGGAGTACGTGGGGCGGACGGTCTGGGTCCGCTGGGATCAGCGGACGGTGCGGGTGTTCAATCACCGCTTCGAGCAGA
>JAQTVL010000195.1 GCA_028706835.1 Phycisphaerae bacterium
CCCGAACCCGCCCGTTCGACCCGCCTCGCAGACCTTCACGCTGCCCGACTCCCCGTACCCGCTACCGACCCCCGCCCGCCGTCTTTCCATCTGCTTGCTTTGCCACTCGACCCATTCGTCATCGCTGGTCTGTCAAAGCGCGTCTTGACAACGCCAGCGTAAAGCTTAAACTGATTTCTGCGATCGGCCGATATTATCCAGGCCGTCGCGGGTCCGCGTACAGCAGCGGGCCGAGTTATCGTTCCCCGATAGCTCAATGGTAGAGCACCCGGCTGTTAACCGGGTTGTTGTAGGTTCGAGTCCTACTCGGGGAGTTCTGATCGTAAGCCGTTGCGGAGCAACAGCTTACAACTCCAGTGCGTTAGGCCGTCACGTCTTCCCCTAACGCTTTGGGTTAACAACCCTTAGGAGTTTGGGGACGTGAACGGAATCGCGGCAGGAAACACAACCGACACGCAATCCGGCGCCACTCCGTGGTTGCCGTTCCCGGAAAGCTCTCAGAGTCTCGGGGCTCACGACGACGACGTCTCTGACAAGGCGAGAACCAACCATTGCCCCCGCGATTCTCGAAAAGCACGTAAGGGTTCGAAAATCCTTCCTGAACCAGCAACTTCCACCAAGGAGAGTAAGATGGCCGAGTCAGCTCAAATAGATCGGGATCTTGGTGCTGTTCAGGCGATCATTACAGCTCTCGGGCCTCTGGACGGCACGTCACGTGAGCGCGTTCTGCGATCGGTGATTCAACTGCTTGGACTGAACCTGCAAACAAGCGGATCATCTCAGGCACATAACGTCGTTCCTGATGGCGGAATACCGCCATCGCCTCCCCCCGAGGATGCCAGCGCGTTCTTCGAGAAGTTCAATCACGAAAGACCGTCGGAGAACGTGAAGCTCATCGCCGCTTGGCTGTATTCGCAGTTCGGCGTGTACCCAATCACGAACGCTGAAATCCAAGAACTGTCAGGCGAGGCAGGAATCACTGTTGGCACTCGCGCGGATTCAACAATGGATACTGCCGCCTGCGGGGGGAAGAAGCTCTTCGGAAGGAAGGGCAAGGGCTGCTGGCAACTGACGCTAGCTGGTGAGAAGTACATCAAGGAGACGTACGGCGTCAGGAAAGGGGCGAAGTCTCGGTCAAGTGACGGTGCTCAATGACCATCGACGAGTTTTGTTCGCGAATCGCGGGCATCGGGCTCGGGAACGCCCAGAAGGCTTTGGCTATTCTGTGGTTCCTTGAGTTGGAAGAAGTTGAGAATCGTAGGTCGGCTGGGGAATTGGCTGCCATTATCCGGTCACACCGTCTAGGGAATCCCAATGCTACGCAACTGGCGAGACAAATTCGATCGATCCGTTATACTCTCGCCACAAAGGGCAAGTTCCAAATTCGCCAAGACAAAAAGGCGGAGGTACGCTCGTGGGTCGAACCCGTTCTAAGCGGAATCACTGAAGAAGTTCCGGCCGAGGCTGAGTTTCTCGACCGCCAGGTATGGAAGCCAACACGTGGCTATATCGAGAAGGTCTGCGATCAGTTGAACGGGGCGTATCATCGAGGCTTCTACGACTGCGCCGCGGTCATGGTACGACGCGTGATCGAAACACTGATCATTGAGGCGTACGAGGCCCTCAAGCGACAATCCGAGATCAAAGATGCCGACGGGAACTATTTCATGCTCGGCATCTTGGTTGAACAGGCATCGGGGACGAGCGGGCTGACGATAGGGCGTGAGGCGAAGAAAGGGCTTGCCGAGATCAAGAAACTTGGGGATCGCTCGGCTCACAATCGGCGATACAATGCGAAGAAGGGCGATCTGGATCACGTCCGCGATCTCCTAAGGCTGTGCTTCGAGGAACTGGCCAACATCGCCCAACTTTACCGGCGAGAATAGGACCCGACCCAGGAGGTGTCCGATGGCGGTTTGGGAGCGAGAAGACCATGGGCAATGGACATGCCCGAAGTGCGGGAACGTCTACGCAATCACCTGCATGCGGTATCCTTCGAAGGATCGAGTCGAAATATCGTGCGAATGCGGCGAATTGATTTTTCGCGGGAACACGACGCGCGACTACGACAACGCCTTCATTCGCAAGGGTGACCCGGGGGATTCGAGAAACAACCACAGATTCGATTAGCCAACTTTTGAAACCCGTTCGACTCGGGGAGCTTTGTAAGTCTTGCACCGCGTTGCACTTAAAAGCATCGCGTGGCACCGACGAGCCTAACGGCTTGCCGGTGTTTGCGGCAGAAATGGCCGCCGTGGCTTGCTGCTCTTCACCTCTTCTCCCTGCCGCCCCCTGCCGCACCGGGTCTTGCACCAATTCCGCACCGGATTCCGCACCACCCCTTGCAGCCTTCTTGATGCACCCATCGCGGACCTGATCGTGATGCCGGCCACCCAACCCCGAATTGATGCGGGGGTCTCCGCCTCAGGCCCGGGGTGGCCTGGTTTTGTTCTTGCACCGGGCGGACGGGTTGTTTTCAATGGCGGTATCTTCAGGAGCATGACATGGCGGCACGAAGGCGACGGACGACGTTGCGCGGGCGGCCGGCCGGCAAACGGGCGGTCGGCCGAAATGACACGCTGGTTTCGGCGTACATGCTGGACCACGCGGTTGACGCGATCCTCAAGCGCGTCAGGCTGGACCGCACCTACGACATCCCCTACCTGTCTGGCTACAGCGGCGACGGCCGGACGATCTATATCGACCGCCATCTGCCCCGCTCGTTCCTGACTCGCGGGCGACGGGTGCGGGTGGATCCGTTCCTGATCCTGCACGAGGCGGTCGAGAAAGCCCTGCTGCACAAACTGCACCTGGTCTACCAGCACGCCCACCAGATCGCCCTGCGGGCTGAGGAGGCGGCTGTTCGGGCGGCGGGCGTTTCGTGGCGGGAATATGACCGGTTCATGCAGCGGCACGTCAAGGAGGCCGACGACGAACGGCTGAGCCGAATCCCGCCCAACCTGGACATCAAGCCGTATCGCGATGAAAGCGATTGGCAACTGCTCAAGTCGATGCAGCGGGTGATTCGCCGAGAGCGGGCGGCCCGACGGCAGCCGGGCGGCGGAAGTTAGAATCGGTTTGGCCCTCTTTCTGAACATTCAGGCGTAGTTTGAACCGTGCCGCAACGGTCAGAAACGGTTTGGAAACCCGGTGTCTTCCTCCCGGATGGTGTGTCCGATAATATCGCTGCGTGCGGTGCGCTATGACGTGTTTGTGGCCGGTGTATTAGTCGCATAATACAGTTCCACGTGGAACATTGCCCGGCGAAACCCCTCTCCCTTACTCCCTCTCCCCGAGGAGAGGGAAAGTCGGAGGAGTGTTCCACGTGGAACATTGGGCGGATGTAGGGCGAACGGACCCCCACCGCGGCTGAAGCCGCACCTCCCCCGCAAGCGGGAGAGGCGTCACCCGAACGATGTTCCACGTAGAACATTGCCCGGAGGAACGGGATCCCCTCTCTCTTGCTCCCTCCCCAAGGGGATGGAAAATCGGAGGATGCACCGGCCGGTGGGCGTCGGCGACGCCAATCACTACTACTTCTCATCCTTGACGTCCTTCAGCGGCGTCTTCTCGGTGGCGTAGTAGTCCAGCTTCACGCTGAGCAGCCGGGCGTTGCCGAGGTCGGCGATGAACAGGCGGTGATCGGTGTGCGTGCCGACGAACCCCGCGTGGAACAGCCCGACCTCGTCGCCGCCGATCGGCCTGGGGTCGGCCGGGCCGCCGTCCTTCACCAGGGGCACGCCGTCGTCCACGTTGCCGTATTTGCCGACCCGCAGAACCAGGTTGCCGGCGCTGTCCAGCACGGCGACGCGGTACTGGTCCATCTCCGGGACGAACGACCGGGAGAAGTAATCCACGGCGAACCGGGAGTACCAGCAGGCGCAGCCGCCGCCGGCGTGCGGGTTGTTGAAGCCCGCATAGCCGACGCCGCCGTAGAACCAGTCGGCCCCCTCCACCCATCGCCCGTTCACGTCCTGCGGCCGCTTGGGCGCGCCGTCTTTGTCCAGCGGGATCGGCGACGGGCCGCTGGTCATGATCTTCGCCTTGCCGGCCTTGAACTTCATCACGGTTTCCGACATGTAGTTGAAGTAGCGCTTGCCGTCCAGCACCCGGGTCGGGGTGGCCATGACGTAGATGCTGTCATCGTTGTCGATGAACACGCCGTCCACCTGCGACAGCCCCTGCACGGCATCCTCGAAAACGAGCTTGCCCTTCTTGTCCCAGACATGGATGCAGCAGGAGGTCGACGATTCCTCGCGGCCGGGATACATGGACGGTCGGTACACGTGGGGGATCAGCGTCGGTTTGCCGAACACCGCAAAGTCGTTGTGCAACTGCTCGCCCTTGGGCCGGTTGCCGCAGGCGACGGCCAGGTAGCCCTTCGGCGAAATCGCCATGCCTCCCTGGTGAAAGCAGACCGGGTGAACAGCAGGCATGTTGAGCCCGGAGACGACCGGCGAGCTCTTGCCGTACATGCCGCAGGAGACCTCGGGGAACTCCTCGCCGTAGTCCCAGGGGACCTCACGCCAGGTGACCGGGTCGTAGCGGACGACCACATCCGTGCTTCGCAGATAGACCATGCCGCGCGTGTCGAAGACGATGTCCTCGGCGTTGAACGGAAGCGGCACAATCCGGACGGCGCCCGTGGCCGGGTTGATCTCCAGCAGTTGCTTGAACGCCTTGACCGTGGGCCCGCTGTCCGCCTCGCCGACGTAGAGCTTGCCGTTGGCCGGGTTCACGTAGAGCTTCTGGATGTTGTGCGCCACCGGCGTGTTCCACTTGACCTTGTCCGCCGCCCGCTTGCCGAAGGATTCAGCCGACGTCCACTTGCCGTCCTGCTTCTTCAGAATGCGGATGCCGTTGGCCCACTTGCCGGTCTCCGTGGCGCCGATGTAGAGGTAGCGGCGGTCGGCCCGATTGGCGATGAAGATTCGCCCGACCACCCAGAACACCGGCTCCGCGTCGGAGGCCCAGGAGTCGAGCTCGATGTGGTATTGCTGGCCCGCGGTGAAGATCACGTTGGTCTCGGTGGGGCCGAACGGGAACTCCTCGACGGAAAGCTGCTTGCACTCCGGGTACGGGCCAAACCGCGTGAGCCCAGGCTTGACGCTCTTCGGGTCGAACTTGTAGGCCTTCCACGCCTCGTTCGCCACGCCGATCGGCTCCCACGAGAAGACGAATATCGCGCCGGTCTTCTGGTTGATGCACACCTTGGTCGGCTTGTTCACCTTGAGCGAGGCCAGGAGTTTGCCGGCTGGGTTGAAGACCTGCACCCGGTCGTTGAGGAAATCAGAGACGTAGACGTTGCCTTTCGGGTCGCACGCCACCGACGTGGGAACTGCGAGCTGGTTGTCCTCCCGGCCGAACTTGGCCAGGTCGTTGCTGCCCACAAACACCGTCGCTTTGTCGTCCTTCTCGAAGTCCGCCCGCAGCACCGCGTGGAGGCACCCGGAGCTACTGGTCGCCTCCTTCCACAGGTAGCCGGTCATGTAGAGCGATTTCCCGTCGGGCGACAGGGCCATGCTTGTCGGGCCGATGATCGTCTTGCCCGCCTCGAATCCGCCATACCCGGCCCGGTTGATCACCAGCCCGGTTTCCGGGCCCTTCAGCGGCAGGCCGCCGGTCGAGCCATCCGTGGCCAGCCGATTGACGTGCTCGTAGGCCAGGGCGATCCGGTTGCCCATGACCGTGATTCCCGTGGCGGCCCGGCCGGTCCGGCCGGCCTGGTCGTAGATGCTGTCGTTGTCGCCGGAGGTCAGCAGGGTCTGCTGGTAGGCGCTCTCCTTGAGCGGAAGGTTGTAGCCCTGCGGAAAGTCAAACCACTTCAGCCCGGCCACGCTCTTCAGTTTGTCAGCCGGGAACGGATAGATCGTCCGGACGTAATTCCCGTCATGGTCAAACAGCCGGAGGTAGTCGACCCCGGTGGAGTCGAACACATAGATCCCTTCCGGGGCCGGGGTGAGCAGCGGCATGGCTCCCCGCTGCTTGTGGGGGGACCAGAAGAGCGTCTTCTCGAACTGGGGCTTGAGGCCCAGGGACACGCGCACGATCATCCGGTCCTTGTTGTCGATATAGACGCCCTCGTCGCTCTTGCCGTCCCAGACGATCGTTTGTTCTTTGGAGTTCTTCTTGAACGGTGCGGGGGCATTGGCGCCCAGGACGCCGCTGGCCAGGTGCCGGATGATCTTCCCGTCCGGGTCCTCGATCGCGATCGTGACGTCGCAGAAGCCCTTGCTCACGAAGCGCACGGTCACGTTGTCGCCCTTGCGGGTGACCACGGGCTTCTCGGCGAACTCGAAGACCGGCTCGCGCTTGACCTTGAATTCATCCGTGTCGGCGGCGATCGACTGAGCCGCCGATATCATCAGCGTCGCCGCCAGAATGGCCAGGACGACAAACGGTCTTACCATAGCTACTGCTCCTGCGAAGATGCCACGTCCCGCGGGAGAGGCGCACCCTCTCCGATACTGAATAACACCGCGTCGGGCCGCGGGTGGCGAACAAGGCGAACCATCGGTGACGATGCCCCCTCCCCCCGGTACAACGCCGACCGCCCGCAGGCTTATCGCCTGCGGGCGGCCGGACGTTCATTCGTCGACGCAACTTCGATCAGCCAGCGCCAATCGACGTCACTTGTTGTGGCACGTGCGGCACATGGTCTTGCCGTTGTCGGCAAAATAGTCCCACTTCAGGTAGTAGGCCGTCAGACCATTCGAGTGAATCTCATGGCAACTGGTGCACTGCAGTTTGCTGCTGGCATCCAGCAGGTCCGTGGCGATCGTGCCGCTGCCGCCCAAGCCGGACGGCGCAACGCTTGGGTTCTTCAGCGAACCCGGGGCCTTCAGGGCCGGGTTGACGCTCATGGCCGTGTTGTAGACGAAGCTGATCGGGTGCGATTCGCTCAGCGTCAGGGCCTTGGTGTCGCCGAACGTGTGAGCCGCAGTCACAGTGGGATAGGCACCGTCATGGCAGCCCAGGCACAGCTTGCTGGCGCCGTCCGGCTGGGTGATCCCCGGGCTCAAGGCGTTGAATGTCGTGCTGGAGTAGAGCGTGAACGTGGGCAACGTCCCGGTAGCCAACTGGTTCCACAGCGGGCCAACGCCGCCCTTGGCCGCATTGTGCGGCACGTGGCAGTCGCCGCAACCGTTGTCGGAATGGCCACCCGCCAACACCAGGGCCGTCGAACCGACGGTCGCACAGAAGAACACTCCGACGATTGCTGTCAGTCTCATCATCCCGAGTCCTCCGAAAGGGGCCATACGGCCGATCGTGGCCAACCCAACGCGGGTAGGCGGTCTGTTGCGTGATGGTCTGATCGAAGGTGGATTGCCTGCTGCGGCAGAGGCTATCGAAGCTGTGACTGAATTATACATCATCAAATTGCTGCGCCAATAAGAATGCTAATTTTTATTGATACATTTTTCACGGTTCTTCCACGCGGACGGAAATAGCACCGCCAGAACACGCTTTACCATACGAATTGCAGGGATATGCCGCCTCCTCGCCGGCCGGAACAGATGTGGAAATTTTCACGATTTGTTTTTGACATAGTACAGTCTATCGGTTAAGTTTACCTCATAGTGCCGACAACTGGACTTCTCAGCTAAGCTTGTTTCACGTTACTTGACGTTTTCACCTGCGATCCACACCCTGGCCTGCCCAACATAGACTCGCACCCTTGCTCGATGTCGATGCGCTGCGGACTTCCCTCGCGAATACTTCGACTGCGATGGCTTGAACGTGTCAGACAAACTGCGTGCGGAGACTCAGTTTCGTCTGCCAGGGAAACTCATTCTTGCAGGAGTGGCAAATGGGCAGATTCCTTTCAACCGCCTTGGCGATGGTTCTCTGTAGCACTCTGATCATCGAACCGGCTGCGATTACCGCAGCCACCCAGTCGAGTTCGCCGACGGAACCGGCGAACATGAGCGACGATTCGCC
>JAQTVL010000196.1 GCA_028706835.1 Phycisphaerae bacterium
AGCATGTCCCGCACCTCCAGCACCTTGGCATACCAGGTTAGCAATTCGCGAAGTTGGGCCAGCGTTGCAGTCCTGCCGCTGCCCCGGCTGATCCGGGCCATGCGGTAGCGGCAGTAGTTGTACTGCCTGAACAGGGCCCGCTCCTGGCTGGCGGTCAGGATGGTCCCGCGGGGAATGTCGCATTCGCCCAATTCGCCGATGGGATCGGCAAACGCTTGAATGAAACGCTGGATCGGCTCCTGGCCAGCCAACTCGGCCGGGTCCATGATCCTGCTTTCGGCGTCGGGGGCGCCGAATTGCGGGTGGTCGACGTAGTCCGTCGGCTCCTTGGCAAGCCAGCCATACAGTTCCTGTTGCCGCGACGTCAGTCGCTCCAGGCACCGCTTGCCAATAGTCAGCCTGTCCGTCCGGATGTTGCCTTCCGCGTGCAGGTCGCTGCGTAGTCCTAAGGCAATCATGGGTTCTCCTCCGTAGTTAGGCGGTCGTCGTTCCGGGCCAAGGGCAAAAAAAAAGCCGACGTGGTTGAACGCCCGTTGGCATTCAACCACGTCGGCTTACTCGTGAACGGGCCTGCCCCCAGGGGCCTGCCCTTCGTATAGTCTTCCGACTCAGAGGCGATGTGCGATTCGCTCGCGCTCCGATTAAGGGTTCAGCATAGGGCACGGAGCGGCCAAAGCAAGCGAATTGTTCGGAATAATATTCCGGCGTGATTCCGGGCCGGTATTGTGCCCCTGAGGCGATCCCAGCCGATGCTATCGGACGTGCGGAGGCGCAGTCGGACGGGCGTGCCGAGCACCGATTCGTGGATTCCGCCGGATTCGTGGAATGGGGGCGCTACGGTGTAAATGACAACGGAGCGCGAGTGAGACAGCGCCGCGTTCCGTGTCGGATGACTAGATAAAGGGCAGGCCCTCGCCGGGCAGGCCAGTTTATGAGTAAGCCGATGTGATCGAATACCCTCGGGTGTTCAATCGCGTCGGCTTCTTTTGTTTAGGAAAAGCCCCTACGGCTCTGGCCAGAGACGCGGGGCCTGTCGAGTTCGGCGATCGCGAGAAGTCTGACGTCAGAGATGGCTTCGTTGTTGTGGTCCGCTGCCGCGGAAGACTGCTACAGTCGACTGGACTGCCTGGAGGCGGAGGCTGCAAACGAGGCCGAGGCCTCCGCCTACGCCTACTGGGGGAATAACCTGGGTGCTCTCGCTCTCACCCGGCCCGTTTGCCGGGTCTTTTGGACGCCTTCAGTTCGCTCCGCGATTTGCGGGCGGTGATGTCCTCAATCATGGCCACGGTCCTGACAACCCGGCCGGCCTCATCCCGCAGGGCAGCCCCGTTGATGGCGACCCAGATGACGCCGCCATCCTTGCGGATGTAGCGCTTCTCAATGGACCACCGGTCGGCCTCGCCGCGGATGACCGGTGCAAATCCCGCCACGGCCCTGCGGCGATCCTCATGATGAGTAAGGTGAGCGTCCGTACTGGTCAGCAATTCCCCCGCTGAATACCCCGTAATCTCGCAGAGCGCCCGGTTGACTCGCGTGAAGCGGAAGGCGGGCGAGTCGGCCTGGGCCATGCCGATGCCGGGAAGCTCGAACATGGCATGGAATGCCTCTTCGCTCTTACGCAACGCCTCCGCGACGTCCCGGACCAGCAGGAATGCGATTTTCCCCTCGCCGACGACCGCATCCACTTCGTGGTGCCGCAGGGCCTCGATGACGGCTTCCGCCTCGGCCAGCCGTTTCACGACTTGCGGATATGTCAACTTGCGTTTACTCATGCTTCTCTTCCCGGCAGCCGGAGTGCAACAAGGACCTTCTGTAAATCACCGAGGGTGCCCAGGATCATTACCCGGGGGCGCGGAGCGATCAGGATCAACGCCGGGGTGACCAATATGTTATCCCTGACCGCCGCCTGGAAATCCCTCGCCACATCAACCACCTCGATCGTGCAACGACCGCTCAGATGCTCCCGGCAAAGGCGGCGAAGGTTGACCATGGCCTGTTTGGAATTCGACCCATCGCCGGCGGTGAACAGACGCAGCACGTAATGGCCGCGCTGTCCCTTTCCTGGACTTCGTTTGGCTCGGGGCGGCTGGCTCATCGTCCACCGTCCTTCCGACCGGCTTGCCCAGCCTGGACCGATGGCGGTTCGGGGTTGCTGGTAAACCTTATGCCTTGGTCCGTGATGACGAATGGCTCGCGCCGGTTGGAGTGCGCCGAGCCTCTGGACTTGATGACCAGGATTTGTCGGTCGATCTGCTGATCGGCCTCGACGAAATGCAGTTGGATGACCGCGTCCACCACGGACGAAAAGCCGATGCCGCTGAGTTCCTCATCCGCGCCCAACAGGCCGCTGCTCTGGTTGGTCAGGACGCAGGTGATGCCGCGCTCCTTGACCACGCCCACCAGCCGCATCAGGTAGTCAAAGGCCGCCTGTTGAGACCCCATCCGGACGCAGGCGGAGATGGCGTCGACGATCAGGTGGTTCGGCTTGAAGGCATCAATGGCGCCGAGGGCGCGGATCAGGTGGCCGTCAGCCCCGAGGGCCTCCGGCAGGGCGGTTTGCACCATCAGCCTTCGGGACCGAATAGCTGGGCGCAGGTCGATACCGGCGCTGAGCATCCCGCCGATCAGCGCCTCCTGGGATTCTTCAAAACTCAGGTAAAGTACCTTCTCGCCGCGTTGGCAGGCAGCCTGGGCGAACGTGGTCGCCAGCGTGGTCTTGCCCGTGCCGCTGGAGCCCGCAATGAGAATGCAGGATGCGCGGCGGTAGCCGCCGTCCAACATGGCATCCAGGCCGGCCAATCCCGAGCGAATCTTTGGCCCCAGCGGCTGATGGGTCAGTTCCGTCTTGGAGACCGGAATCAGCACAAGTCCGTGATGGCCGATGACGTAGGGGTATTCGTTGGTCCCAAAGCCCGAGCCGCGATACTTGATCACCCGGAATCGGCGCGTCGCCACCTGCCCCACCACCCGATGGTCCAGGCGGATGACGCAGTCCGCCATGAACTCCAGGAACTCGTATTGAGCCTCCATGTCCCCTTCGCGCTGAGCCTTGACGGACAGGACGCTCGTCAGCTTGCGGTTAATCAGCCAGTCGTGCAGCCGGTACAATTCGGTTCGTTCGCGCCGCCGGTCGCCGAAGACCCGCAGCAGCACGTCCAGGGCGTCCATGACGACCCGCTTGGCCCCGATTCTCTTGGCGTGTCCGCCCACAATGGCCAGCAGGCCCAGAATGTCGAATTCGCCCGAAAGCACTTCCTCGGCGCCGAACCGGGCCTCGATGATGGCCACCTTGCCGGCCTTCTCCAGCGCTGGCAGGTTCCACCCCATGGACATTGCGTTCCTGCGGATGGCCTCGGCCCCCTCCTCGAACGTGACGAACACCCCGGGCTCGCCCGCCGCCGCGCCGCGGCACAGGAATTCCAGGCCCAGCACCGTCTTTCCGGAACCCGGCCCGCCGCTGACCAGCGTGGTGCGGCCTCGGGGAAGGCCCCCTTCGAGCACGCCATCAAAACCGGGGATTTGGGTCGCTACTTTTGAAATGGACCGGCATCTTGCCAGCATGATCTTCTCTTCTCTGCGCTTTCGCGCTGTCGTCCCGGTCTTACCAGTCAAGGCTTCGCACGTTCCATGGCGCTACGCTCTCCTGGCCTCGCGGCAGAGGGGGGGCGCGACCATCGTAAAGAGCACGACTTCTTCGCCGGTCACGGTGCTGATGTCATGGTGCAGGCTGACCACCTTCGTCCCGGTGATGCCCTGAACCATGGCCTCCAAGGCCGCCCTGGCCGTTTCCATCAACTGGGTTCGCACTTGTTTGAGCAGATCGCGGCTTTTCTCGGGCGCGAGCGTGGCGACGAGGTGCTGCTCGGCCGCCGTGAGCACGCCGCAGAGGCGCACCACCAGAAGGTCGCCGAGGAGGTGGGCGTGGATGTCCTTGGGGCCTCGGCCCATGTATTCCTGTTCAAAGCGGCTGATCCCTTCGCAGACAGCAGCTTCGATCTCACCTTGCGTTTTCATGCGATCCTCGGAGGTGCTTGCCTGACGATCATCGGGGTGCCAGAGCGACAGACTGCGCGCGGCAATCAGGGGGCCGCCCTGAACTTCCGCGCAATTGACCTCAACTGGCATGATAGGCATCGAGAATCGCAATATCCACTCGACCAGCCCCTCATATTCGGGACGGCTCGGGGCGACGGTGAATGCGTCTCAGCCACAGACGCCCCCGAGCGCACCGCCGCCAGGAGTTCCGCCCGGATCTCGGTCTCCTACGTCGCGCCCAGGACGGCCATCGGATACGAGTCGCGCCTGCGGATTGTCACCGACAATCCCAGCCGGCGGATGATTTCGCTTCGCGTCAGGTCGGGTCTGCCGCCCCGCTGAAGAACACGGCAGTGACCGGATGGCTCATTCTCAACCGGCGGCCTCGCAACGGCCGGCGGACGAGTGAGGCGCTCGATGCGAAGACGGCCAATATCCCGGCGCAGGCCGGATATCGGGTGAATTCATTACCCGTTTGATTCGTCAACTCACCGCGCTATAGTGCAATTAGAGCGCGAGCGGCGGATCGCTCGGATTTGAGACGGATGGCTGGATGAAGGGCTGCCCGGCCTTGTCGGGAAGCCCGTTGACACGTACGCCGACGTGGCGCGGCACCTTCTTTGTGTTCAGCCACGTCGGCTTTTCTTGTATCCAGTGGCATGAGACGCCTGACGCAACAAGACTTCGCCGCGCAAGCCGGCCGAAAAGACGCAAATCAAGCGAGCCCGCAAATGAGCAAGACCTTCCGTATTCTGGCGATCGACGGCGGAGGCCTCAGGGGCGCCTATGCCGTGCATCTACTGAGGCGAATCGAAGAGGAATTGGGCCCCATATGGGACACGTCCTTCGACCTGATTGCCGGGACGAGCACCGGTTCGATCATCGCGGCCAGCCTGGCCTTCGGGATGTCCGCGGTGCGTGGCGAACGGCTCTTTCTGGAGGAGGGGAGGCGCATCTTCAGGAAGCGCTGGTTCACCCTGATGGGATTGATCGGAAGCCGATACAGGAAGCGTGAACTGAGGTGCGTGCTTGAGGATGTGCTGGGCGACCAGAAGCTCTCGGACGCGACGATACCGCTGATGATTCCGGCGACGGATATCGGGAATGGGTGCCTCCACACGTTCAGGTCGAAGCACCATGCGGAATTCGCCACGAACAGGGATGTCAAGATCATTGACGCCGTCCTGGCGTCCTGCGCGGCGCCGACCTACTTCGACCCCCACACGGTCGGCGAGTATATGCTGGCTGACGGAGGCCTTTGGGCCAACGACCCGTCGCTGGCGGCAACGCTTGAGGCCAGGCAGCACTTTGGCGTGGACTTGGAGGACGTGAGGGTGCTTTCCATTGGAACCGGGTCCGGCCGGCAGTTCTACTCGCAAGCGGCGCGGTGGCGGCATCGGCTGCTGGGCTGGGGCCTGGCCACGCGTTGGGCGGCGAGCAAGTGCATCAACATGATCATGAATCTTCAGGTCGAAAAGTCGCAGCACATGCTCGGCATCCTCCTGAAGCCCGGGCAACTGCTGCGATTCAGCTTCACCTCTGATCTGCCCCTTGCTCTCGACGATGTCCGAGAGATTCCCAACCTGATCTCCAAAGCGGATCACGACTTTGAACATGCGTTCCCGGCGATCCGGGACTTCATCGGCAGGGGGATTGAGCAGGACAAAGGCGCGTCGCTCGCGGAATTCCACTGAAACCCGCGACTCGGGAAGAGCACGGGCCGCGACGGAAAGAAATAGAAGGGATCCGAAGTTGATTCCGGTGTTCGCCGCGCTAGTATACGAATGAGCGAGCACATGCGACACAGCATGGGCTCCAAGTCGGATGACTAGATGAAGGGCTGCCCGACCTTGTCGGGAAGCCCGTTGACGAGTAAGCCGACGTGGTTCATGCACCCTTGGGTGCGCGGGCCACGTCGGCTTTTTTTGTTTCCGGCGGAATCGGGCAATGGCAGCGGCCGGAAACGAAACCGACGCATTCCCTGACGCTGGATGCAGGAGCGAACCCCGATGGAAACGCCCCAATTGACCATGATCCAGCAGGTTGCCCGGGCGGCCAGCGACTTCCAGCGGCAGCGAACGGGTCACGCGCCTAAAGCGGTGACCGCGGTTCTGAGCGAAGGCACCCTGGTGATAACGCTCCACGACGCCTTGTCGCCGGCTGAGAAGGCCCTGGCTGGGAGTCCGGCAGGCGCCGCGCAGGTGCAGGAGTTTCACCGGCAGCTCTTTACCAGCTCTTCGGAGCCGCTTCGACGGGAGATCAGAAGGATCACCGGGCTGGAGGTGCGCGAAGCGGCTGCGGAAGTCGAGCCGGCGACCGGGACCGTGGTGTGCGCCTTCGCGAGCGGCACCATGGTGCAGGTGTTTCTGCTCGCCAAGGGCGAGCCGGTGGAGGAGCCAATCGGGTGTGGAACGAGATAGGCCCTGACGAGTTCAATGTCGCTTTTTCCCAGAGGAGTCTGCCATGGGATTGCTTCTTCTGATTCTGCTGGTCGTGTTGATCGTCGGCGGCCTGCCCACCTGGCCCCACAGCCGAAACTGGGGCTACCGCCCTGTCAGCGGGTTGGGGCTGGTGCTGGCGATCCTGCTGCTGTTGGTGCTGTTCGACGTGATCCACTTCAGCAGATTCTGAGCGTATGTGCCGTGCGGGCCGATGCCGCTGACGGCGAAACATAAAGAGGTGCATGATGAAACCGAACATGATTATTGGAATCGTTCTCATAGTCCTGGGCGTGGTGGGTCTGCTCTTCCCGATCACCCATTACACGACGCGAGAGCCGGTCAATCTCTTCGGCCTCCGGTTCACAGCCGAGAAGCAGAATACGCTTGTCATTCCCGGCATTGTGGGCGGACTGGCGTTGGTCGGCGGAATCGCGGTGGTTGTCGTCGCGTCGCGGAAATCGGCGTAGCCGGGCGGCTTGGCCCGGAAGGTCGATTGACGGCGAACGCGACGTCATGACAGAGAGGCGGACAGATGTTTACGGTTGGCAACAGATTGCTGGGTCTTCTGCTTCTGATCCTGGTGGCGGCGATGCCGGCAGCGTGCGTGAACGTGGACCGGGATTCGTCGCGCGCGACCCCGCGAAGGGACGTCAGCGTCGGCGGCGAATACGGCGTCAACGTGGACCGGTCGGGCTCCGGGACAGACGTGAAGATCGGAGGCGACCACGGCGTCGTCGTGGAGCATCCGCGGAACCCTCCAGAAGAGGATCGGCGATGAGTGGCGATCCGTTTGAGTCAACGGGGATTGCGGCCCGGGAAACCGCATGTCAGTTCCCTTCATCCCATTTTAGAGGAGAGCCAGCATGAACAGGGTAGTGGTTGTAGCGATGATGGCCGCGGCGGTCCTTGTGGGCTGCCACAAGAGCGAGCCGGGCGGCCAAGGCGGGAACGACACGTTCAAGGTCGTCGTCCCGGCCATAGTCGCGAGCGTGACGCAGGGCGAAGTCCAGACCGTTCGGGTGTCGGTGGAACGGGGTGACGGATTCAAGCAGGGAGTCAAGCTGCACGTGAAAGCCCCCGCGGGCCTCCAGGTGGATCCCGAGAGCACCACGGTGAAGGCCGGCGACAAGGGCGACGTGCAATTGAAGATCACGGCCGCCAAGGATGCCCCCCTCGGCGAGCAGACGATTCAGGTGCACGGCACGCCGGACAAGGGCGACGCGACGCAAACGGAGTTCAAGATCACTGTCAGCGCCAAGTAGTGCCGCCGCAGCCCCTCGATAGGGGACGGCGAGTCCGAACAGGGTCCATTTTCAGAAGGAAAGTCAGATGAAGACCGCAATCGCAATCGTGACGTCGTTGTTTGTGATGGCCGCTCTGGGTTGTGAGAGCCCGCGAGGCGGGGGCATGGCCGGTGGCGAAGGGTTCAAAATCGGCACCC
>JAQTVL010000197.1 GCA_028706835.1 Phycisphaerae bacterium
TTGAGGATGTCCGGGTAGAATTCGCCCGAGGCAAGGGTTATCCAGTTGGCCGCGTCCGACTTGAAGTCGGCGAAAGACTTTGCCTTCGGCGGACTTGAAGAATTCGTCATGTGAGCCTTCCGTCCCATGTGGTACGTGCAGAGTAGCAGAATGCCCAGTGCCCTTCAAGCGCGTCGCGTCGGCACGATTGCAGGCGACGCACCGGTAGCGAAAGGCTCCAGCCGCGCCCAGTCACCCCGATGTCTTCGCCCCTCCTTCTCTTCGTGCCCCTTCGCGGTCCTTCGTGCGTAAACGGGTTTCTGTCCGTCGCAGCGGCGAAAGCGGGGCCTTCGTCCCGCGCACTCCAAAAGCCCCGGCAGGCCGGGGCGGAAGAAGGTGGGGGCCACGGGTGGGGGTTCTTGCAGGCATCTTCTTGTGGGACACCCGCCCACGGGTGTCATCGTCCCGGCTGGCCGGGACGGAATCTCCGGCTGCTCCGCAGCCGGCTGACACCCGGGGGCGGGTGTCCTACAAATGCGGCGACACCCGGCCCTTCGACGGCGCTCAGGGCAGAGGGCGGGTGTCCTACAACAAATGCGCTACGCTCCTGCGTTGTGCCCTCGCGGCCGCTTTCCTCTCCATCCGTGTCGATCCGTGTTGATCCGTGGTTGATTCCTCTTGGTGTCCTTGGTGGCCTTGGTGGTGAATCGGGCGGGTGGGGCGCTGTTCGCCTTGCCCGAATCGGACGGGCCGGTATGATTACGGCATGATTGAATCCGAACGCGCGTTATCGGTTTTCGCGAAGCAATTCGGCGGCGGCAAGCCCGACCTCCTCGTCCATTCGCCGGGACGGGTCAACCTGATCGGCGAGCACGTCGACTACAACGCCGGGCTCGTGCTGCCCATGGCCATCGACCGCGGCACCACGTTCGCCGTCCGGGCCAACGGGACGAAGAACGTCCGGCTGTTCGCCGAGACGTTCAATGCCGCCGACAGCTTCGACCTGAGCCGCGTGGCGAAGGCCGGCAAGTGCGACTGGGCGAACTATGTCCGCGGCGTGGCGGCGCTGCTGCTCGAATCGGGCGTGGACGTGCCGGGGGCGGATATCGCGATCCTCAGCGATCTGCCCGTGGCGGGCGGCTTGAGCAGTTCGGCCTCGCTGGAAGTCGGGGCGGCCACGGCGTTCCTGGGGCTGGCGGGGGCGACGATGGAGCCGCTGAAGCTGGCCCTGCTCTGCCAGCGGGCGGAGCACGAATACGCGGGCGTGCCGTGCGGGCTGATGGACCAGTTCGCGGTGGTGTTCGGGAAGGTTGGGCACGCGATCCGCATGGACTGCCGCACGCTCGAACACCAACTCGTGCCCTGCGACCATGAGGCCATCGCGTGGGTGATCCTGGACAGCCGGGCCCCGCGGAAGCTGGCGGCCTCCGGCTACGCCAAGCGGCGCAAGGAGTGCGACAAGGCGCTGGCGCTGCTGAAGAAGGCTGGCGAGAAGGTTGAAACTCTTCGCGACGTGACCGTCGAGATGCTCGAAGCGAACGAGGACCGGCTGGGCGCAACGCTGGCCAGCCGGGTGCGGCACGTGGTCACCGAGATCGGGCGGGTGGTCGAGGGCAGCGAATACCTGGCCATCGGGCAGTACGACCTGTTCGGCCGGCTGATGTACGCCTCGCACCGGTCGCTGACGACGGAGTACGAGGCGAGCATCGACGCGTTGGACCACATCGTGGAGACCGGGGCCGACACGCTGGGGGTCTACGGCTGCCGGATGACCGGGGGCGGATGGGGCGGCTGCGCGGTGGCGCTGCTGGCGGTGGAGGCGACGCGGTTCTTCCAGGAGCGGGTGACGCGGAGCTATGTGAAGAAGTTTGGGCGGGAGCCGGGGTACGTGGTGGCGCGGCCATCGGATGGGGTGAGGGTGGAGAGGGTCTGAGGAACGACGGGGAGAGTGGGAGACGGGGGGACGAGGAGACGGGGGGACGAGGAGACGGGGGGACGAGGGGACGAGGAGAGGGCGCGACGCTCTTCCGCGGGCGCAGCCCGCTTTGGAGTGCGTGGGACGAAGGCCCCGCTTTGGTGTACCGTCGCCTCTTGGCGCAACCCAAAGCGGGGCCTTCGTCCCCGCACTCCAAAAGCCCCGGCTTGCCGGGGCGAAGGATGTTCGTTTGGGGCGAAATGGGAGGGCATGGCTGAATCGCCGAGGTTTCGCGAAACGGCAAAGCCGACAGCCGGAACTTGCGCGGATTGTAAGGGGATGCGGGTCTGATTTCGCAAGGAGCGTATTCTTGAAACGCTGTCTGGTAACAACATTGATCCTCGCCGGACTATGCTCGATCGCCCAGGCGGCACCGGACACGAACGCCGCGGAGGTCCGGGCGGAACTGGCGGCGGCGGCTAAGCCGTTTGTCGAGAAGTTGGCCGACCCGGAGCTTAAGACGCGACAGAACGCCATTCGCCAACTCGGGCGGCTTGGGCCGGCGGCGACGGCGGCGGGGACTCCGCTCCTGCGGGCGGCGAAGGAACTGGCGGCCCGGCAGGAGGCGGTGAAGGCGCTGGGCAAGATCGGGCCGGGGATCCAGGCGGAGATGGTCGGGGCGCTGCTCGATGACGACCCGTTCTATCGCGTGGCGGTGCTCGGGGCGATGGCGGACTGGCCCCGGGTGAACGCGGACGCGACGCTGGTCCGCCGGCTGGCGGAGCAGTTCGACAAGGATACGCCCGGCGACCTGCGAATCGCGGCGGCGACGGTGGTGGTGTGCATGGCCGGCGACGCGAAGGGCGACCTCGACCCGGCGGGCGGGCTGCTCATCAAGAACATGATCGACAGCCTGGCTGGGCCGGAGAAGAACACGCAGACGGCGACAGCGGCGGGGCTGGCGGCCATCGGGAAGGCGGCAAACCGGCCGGTGTTGGCGGGGCTGAAGAGCCGGAGCGTGACGGTGCGGCTGGGGTGCGCGGAGGCGCTGGGGCTGATGGGCCCGGCGGCGGGGGACGACGACGCGGCGGCGCTGACGGAGTGGCTGGACAGCGACTCGTGGCGGTCGCGGCTGGCGGCGGCGGAGGCGCTGGGGGCGATGGGACCGGCGGCGAAGCCGGCGGTGGGCAAGCTGATCGAGATCGCGTGGAAGCACGGGCGGCCTGAGGCGCCGCCCAAAGACGCCGTCGGGGCGGAGGCCTACGGGCCGCTGTGGGCGCATCAGGCGGCGGAGAAGGCGCTGATGAAGCTGGGGCCGGTCGTGGCGCAGCCGCCGTCGGCTGGGAAGATCATCCCGCTACTGGTGGCGGAGATCAACGACACGAAGCCGGGGGCGCGGCGGATGGAGGCGGTGGAGACGCTGGCGGCGATGGGGCCCGCGGCGGCGGGGGAATTGCCGCTGCTGCTGCAACTGCTGGACGAGCCGAACTGGCCTGTGCCGGCGGTGATCGTGAAGGCGATCGCGGCGACGGGGGAGCCGGCGGTGGCGGCGGCGCGGGCGCTGACGACGCAGCCGAACGAGCAGCGGCAGTTGGCGGGGGTGGAGATCGCGCGGCGGCTGGGGCCGACGGCGTCGCCGCTGGCGGGTGAGATCGCGGGGCTGATCGCGGGGGCGGGGACGACGTGGGCGGTGCGGGTGGCGTGCGTGGAGGCGATCGCGGCGATGGGGCCGGGGGGCGCGGCGGCGGAGGCGGCGCTGCTGGGGCTGATCCGGCCTGTGAAGGAGAGCGAACTGGAGCGCGAGGGGGACCTGCGGCACAAGGCGTTCAACGCGCTGGGGGCGATCGGGGAGGCGTCGGTGAAGTCGCTGGCGGGGCTGCTGGACAACGCGGATGGGGCAATCCGGGGGGAGGCGGTGGGGACGCTGGGGATGATGGGGAGCAAGGCGGGGCCGGCGGTGGATAAGCTGGTCGAAAAGCTTGCGGACGCGAGCGAATCGGTGCGATTGCTGGCGCCGGTGACCCTGGCTAAGGTGGGCCGGGCGGCGGTTGGGCCGACCACGGCGGCGTTGTCGGCAAACGATCCGAAGACGCGCGCGGCTGCCGCGGACGCGGTTGGACGCATGGGAGCCTTGGCGGCTTCCGCCCAATCGAAGCTGGTTGAGTTGACAAGCGACCAGGACGCGAAGGTTCGCTCGGCTGCTTGTTGGGCTTTGGGCCAAATGCCGCCAAACGCGGCCGGATGCGATGCGCTGCTGGCACGCTTCGGTGACTCGGCTGAAACGTCGGCTGTTCGTTCCACCGCGGCGCTGAGCTTGGCGGCTTGGCCGGAACCTTCGGCGAAATTCGTCCGGTCGCTGGCTGGCCTTGTCGGCGATTCAAAATTGAACGACGCCGCTTTCGAGGCGTTACGGACCATTGGCGCGGGGCTTGCCGCGGTTTCGGGAAAGTAGCCGGGGTTTGGCGGGACCCGTGGCGTTAAGATGGGCCGGTTGGGCCGTTTGGTCGAAGATTTCAAAGGGGGAGTATGGGCGTGAAATCTTCTGGAAAAAGTTGGATTTCAAGGGTGGGGTAGGGGTTGAAATCCAACTCTGAAATCCAACCGCGAGAGGCGGTGAGCTGTGTCGCTTTCGCGCGGGCAACTGGCCGACGTCGCCGCCGATCGCCCCCTCGGCCTTTACGTTCACGTCCCGTTCTGCCTTCGCCGCTGCCTCTATTGCGACTTCAACTCCAACGTCTTCGCCGCCGAACTCGCCCGCCCGTTCGTCGATGCCGTGCTGGCTGAGCTCGCCTTCTGGGCCGGCCGGTTGGACCTGTCCAGCCTGCGGACGATCTTCATCGGCGGCGGCACGCCCACCGTCTTGCCCCCCGACGAACTGGCCCGCCTCATCGACGCCATCGCCGCGTCGCCCGCCAACGAGTTCACCATCGAGGCCAACCCCGCCACCGTCAGCCCGTCGCTGGCCGACCGGCTGCGGTCCCTCGGCGTCAATCGCATCAGCTTCGGGGCCCAGAGTTTCGACCCAGCCGAGCTCGCCCTGCTCGGCCGGGCGCACAGCGTCGAGCAGATCGCCGACTCGGTGCGCATCGCCCGCCGCGCGGGATATGACAATGTGAACCTCGACGTGATGTATGGCCTGCCGGGCCAGTCGCTCGCCGGCTGGCGGTCGACCCTGGCCGCCGCCGTCGCGCTCGGCGTCGAGCACCTGTCGTGCTACGCGCTCAGTTACGAGCCCGGCACCGAGCTGGCCCGCCGGGCGAAGGCCGGCCTGGTCGCGCCCGTCCCGGACGAAGCCGCCGTCGCGATGTACGCGGCCGCCCAGGCCGACCTGGCCGCCGCCGGCTTCGAGCACTACGAAATCAGCAACTGGGCCAAGCCGGGCCGGCAGTGTCGGCACAATCTGCTCTATTGGCAGAACCGCCCCTGGCTGGGCCTCGGCCCGTCAGCCGCAAGCTTCCTGGCCGGCCTGCGATTTAAGGGCCGGGCGTCGCTCGCGGACTACGAGGCCGCCGCGATTGCGGGCCAGCCGGAGTTCGACGACATCGAGCACCTGACCGGACTGCCCGCCGTCGGCGAGGCGATGATGCTCGCGCTGCGGCTGCGGGCCGGCCTGGACGCCGACGAGTTCGCGCGGCGTTACGGCCTGGACATCCGCCGCCAGTTCGCCGAGGTCATCGCCCGCCACGAGCAGGCGGGCCTGCTGCGGTGGCAGGGCAGCCGCCTGCAACTCACCGAAGCCGCCCTGCCGGTGTCTGATTCAGTGCTGGTGGATTTCATCGCGTGAAGGAATAATAATCCAGACGGCGAATGGGATTAACACGGATTTCGCGGATGACACGGATGAATGCGAGAAGTCAGAATTCAGAAGTCAGAAGACTCATCTGGCGGCGAAGTCCGCGTCGTCTTCTGAATTGCATCTTCTGACTTCTGAATTCCGAGTCCTGTTCCCGCTCCGTGCAATCCGTGAAATCCGTGTTCATCCGTTCTTGTCATTGCCAAAGGAGTCCCCATGATCCGCCCACGCATCCCCGTGCTGTTCGCCGTCGCGATCCTCTGCGCCTCCAGCCACCTCGCGTGCAGCGGCCAGGAGCAATCGGCCCCGCCGGCCACGCAGAACGACCAAGCCGCCGTCACCACCAGGCCGGTCGAGTATCTCGAACCCGCCGTGATCTACCAGAAGTTGTGCGCCAACCCGGCCCCCGGCGCGAAGGAAGCCTACGCCCCCGTGGTCACCAGGCTCGGCCATGGCCAGTTCGACTGGACCCGCCGCGTCGTGCAGGTGACAGGCCAGGCCAAGGCCGACGGCCGGTCCCCGCAGCAGCGGATGATGGCCATGCGGGCCGCGGAGGTCATCGCCAAGCGGAACGCCCTGCTCGTCGCTGCCGACGTGCCGATCGACGCCGCGGGCCGAATGGGCAACCTGCCGGCTGGTCGCGTGGATGTCGACGGCGTGGTTCGCGGCAGCACGCCGGTTCGCAACGACTTCGACCCCGCCACCCGCACCGCCACCGTCACGATGGACGTGCCGATGTCGGGCTTGCAGGGCGTGGTCCGCGTGTCGCCCGCGGGCCGGGCCGGCGCGTGGACGTGGACGATTCACGACCCGGTGGCCGACGCCTGCGAGATCATCCTGATCGACGCCCGCCGGTTCGCGTTCACACCGGTGCTGGCCCCCAGACTGATGACCGCCGCCGGCCAACTGGTGTTCCAACCGGAGGCGAAGGCGGTGGGCGAGCGGCACGCGTTCCTGTACGTCAGCTACGCCGCCGTCGGCCAGCCCCTGCCCTGCGGCGAGTTCCGCAAGACGATCATCCTGACACCGGCGAAGGCCGACGGCGGCGCGCTGGTGCTGACCGACGCAGACCTGGCCGAGCTATCGCGCCACAGCGACGCCCTGGGATTACTCCAGGTAGGCCGGGCGGTGATTGTGGTGAAGGAGTAGTCGCCGCTGAGTCGCTGAGAACGCTGAGAAAGAAGAAGCGAATTCGGATCTCCCACGAAGCACCACAAGGGCTCCTGGGCGATCGTGGAAGAAGAGAGGTCGTGACGGTATCGTGGACACCGCAGGGCGTGAAAGCATTTCCTTGAGGGATCGCTACTGAGTCCGGGGAACAGGGTTTGACGATCAGGAGAGACGGAAAGAGGGGTGCGACGTGGCCGGAATCACAATGACAATCGCGGTCGTTGGTTGTGGCTGGGATCACGCGATCCCGGTTGTCGCGCCCTATGAGTACCCGCTTCTCGTTGTCGCGTTCGTCTTCCTGCTGGCGCAGATGATAGGAATCGGCCGCCTGAACCAACGCGAGTGGTATTGGCTGGGGGCCGGAGCAGGCGCCTATTACGGGATTGCGTATCTGTCCAACCTGGCGCTGGACACTCCGTTGCAGAGCTTGGTCTTCCTGGCGCTGATCGCAGTCAACCTATGGCTTGTGTTCAGCGGGAGATT
Source organism: Phycisphaerae bacterium (assembly GCA_028706835.1). GTDB lineage: Bacteria > Planctomycetota > Phycisphaerae > JAJVII01 > JAJVII01 > STB-87. Next base: position 7,341 of record JAQTVL010000197.1, read on the forward strand.
CCCCTACAGCGGGAGATTGGTATTCCTCGATATGACGCTATGTTTCTGTCTGTCATATCTTGTCATTCCCGGTCGGCTGGTCATGTTCTCTGCGTCCCTTATCGACCACGGACCGCAAAGCAACTACTGGTATTATCGAGAATGTCGTATTCTGTTGGCAACCGTCATCAACGCCGTATCGCTGTTGACGATGCTGGTGTCCTACTGGCTTGCCGTACGCCTCCGTCGACTTGGGCCGAGTCCGAAGCGTCACCTTCAGGTCTCTTCGACGTAGACGCGACACCCATGGTTGCGCTCCCGGTTGCGTGGGCAATCAGGATTTGTCTTTCTCAGCTTCTCAGCGTCTCAGCGGCGGTCATCGATTCGTAAAGCCGTTGGTAATCAGCCAGCACCTCGCTCGGACGGAATCTTGACTGGGCCTCGGCCTTCGCAACGGCGATCATCGCGTCTAGCGGGGCGCCTGGCGTCAGCGCCTGGCGGATACGCATCGCCAGTTCGCGGGGGCGGCCCTGGCCACAGATCAACGCCGTTTCCCCATCGCGGACC
>JAQTVL010000198.1 GCA_028706835.1 Phycisphaerae bacterium
CCATTTGGACCACCGGACCCCACGCGGACCTTGCCAAAACCCTATGTTTTCGGGGCACGAAGAACAGCGGGAGTTGAACGGGATACAGGCCATGCGATCCGAAATGCAGGTTTGCCTGAAGCAGGGCGGCATAGGCGGTTTCAACACTGTTCCACCCTCGGCCCTGGGAGAGAAACGGTGCTGTCACCAAATACACCACATGGCGGCATCGCAGTATTCCGTTTCGCAGCGCCGCATAGGGCTCTTGGCCTCTGGGGTAGTGGTGTTTGTCAATCCAAGGGGAATACCCGGTGCTCTCGAGAGCCCGAAAGATAGGGATGGCCAGCCGATCCCGGTCCTCCGCGCAATGCGACAGGAACACGTGGTTTGTACATCGCGGTAGGTTGTGGACTAGCCAGTTGCCGATCATTCGATGGTCTACCTGTGCGGCGGGCTGAACGAGCGAAAAGGAAACCGCGGCGCCGGCTGCTGGCCGGTAATCGCCGCGATCAATTCCTCGCCAAGCGCGGTCGGATGAACGAATATCTTATTCCTGATCTCCACCGCCCCGCCCTGCGCCATTTGTTCGCACGCCAACTTGATCTCCCCGAGGCTGTACTTCCCATCCAAGGCCGAGTAAAGTGACTGATAAGCCAGACCGTAACCGACCCTGCGCGTCGCATCAAACTGCGGAAAGGCGGCAAGGATGTCGCGGTAGATCTTATCCAGGCTGTTCAGGTATCTTTTCGTCACGGGCATTTTGCACCTCCGGGAGCCGTTGCCTTCACTAGGAATTCTACCGAGGAACAGCGGCGATTCAATGCTTTTCGCAAGCACAGAGCATCCGCGTGTATGATACCATGAGAACCCCGAGTGCCGCGATGCCCGATTGAGGATTCGAATACTGCTAAGGCCCCAGCGATGCGGACGATCCAGTCGTTGTTCCATGGCGGAATCTACCTGCCGAGCGAGAAGGCGCTCACGCTTGATGCGCCGGTGCAGGCTATCGCCGATCCCCAGTTCATTTTCATCCCCATGCGGCAGCACAAGGGCGCGCCGGCTGTTCCTTGCGTCCAGCCCGGCGAACTCGTGCTCCAGGGCCAGCCGATCGGCCGGGCGGACGGCGAGGAATCGGTGGCGGCCCATTCGCCGGTGAGCGGAAAGGTTTGCGCGATCGACGACATTCGGCTGCCCGACGGCACGCACAGCCTGGCCGCGGTCATCGAGTCCGACCGGCGAAACGAGGCGGTCGAGCACATCAACGTCCCGCACGACCCGGCCGAGGTGAGCGAGGCGAACTTCGCCGAGCGGTTCGCCGGCTGGGGGCTGGTCCAGATGAGTTGCCGCGGCATGCCGCTGCACCGCCGGCTTCAGATCGCCCGCGACAACCAGGTCCACACCATCGTCGTCAACGCGATGGAGAGCGAGCCGTACCTCACCGCCGACCATCGCCTGACCGTCGAGCAGACGCTGCTGGTCGCGCTCGGCTTGGCGCACCTATGCAGGCTGATCGGCGCGGATCGCGGCATCGTTGCGGTCGATCACCGCCGCCGGGAGGAGGCCGAACTGTTGGACCGCCTGCTCGTCGAGCACGGCGAGGCGCTCGGATTGACGCTCGGGGCGGAGTGCCTGGACCACCTGTATCCGCAGGGCCACGAACTGATGCTGCTCAAGACGCTGTTCGACGAAGAGGTCCCAGTCCGCCTGGACGACGGCGCCGGGGGCCTGGCGTCCGATCGCGCCGGCGTGTGCGTGCTGGGCGTCGGCACGGTGGCGGCGGCTGCGGATGCGATGCTGTTCAACCGCCCGCTGACCCACCGCGTGGTCACGGTGTCCGGCGAGGCGGTGCGAAAGCCCGGCAACTTCCTGGCCCCGGTCGGCACGCGGGTGTTCGACCTGCTGGCGCTGTGCGACGTGGAATCGGAATACGACCGCCTGGTCGTCGGCGGCCCGATGACCGGCGTCGCCCAGCCCGACGACCAGTCCGTGCTGACCAAGCAGACCAGCGGCCTGGTGCTGTTCGGCACGGCGCTGGTGCATCAGCCGGGGCCGTGCATCCGCTGCGGCTGGTGCGTCGAGGACTGCCCCGTGGGCATCAACCCCGCGCTGCTGGCGGACCTGGCGGAGTCCGGCCAGTGGCGGCGCGGCTCGCGGTTCCACGCCGAGACGTGCATCGAGTGCAACATATGCAGTTACGTCTGCCCGTCCCGGCTGCCCGTGATGGAGCGAATCTGCAAACTGAAACGCGCCCTGGAACGCGAGGAAGACGACGGGGCGAGTGGGAGAGTGGGCGAGGGGGCGACGAGGAGAACGTAGAAGGGCTGGCAGCGCCCGCGACGCCCGGCTGTCGGCTTTGCCGTTTTGCGAGTTTTCTCGGAAGAACACGGAGTCACCGAAGCAGTTGATGACGGATGCACAGCACATCGCGCCCTCCCGCAGCGTCGCCCGCCCCATGACGGTCGATCGCCCGCCGCACTGGCGGGCCAGCGAGACCGCCAGCCGGGTCTATGCGATCATCATCTACGCGACCGTGCCGGCGCTGCTGGCGGGGTTCGGGTTCTTCGGGTTTTCCGCGCTGATGGTCGTGGCCGTCTCGGTTGCGGCGACGTTTGTATTCGACTCGCTGTTCTCCTGGCTGGCCCATCGCCCGACGCTCGCCCTCCACGGCGGCCGGATGCACACCGTGCTGATGGGCCTGCTGCTGGCGATGTCTCTGCCGGCGACGGTGAACTGGCTGGTCGTCGTGCTGGCGTCCGTCGCGACGGTGGTCATCGGCAAGGGATTGCTCGGGCGCTACACGTGGCAGCCCGTGTTGCTCGGGCGGCTGATCGTGCAGGTGTTCTTCCACAGGCAACTCTCATTGCCCAACGGCCCGGTGCTTGGCCCGGAGCACCTCTGCCTCGGCCGGCTGGCAGATCCCGCGATCGTGCCGATGTATGGGTCGTGGCTGGACGCGGTGGCGCGGCGGGCGGATGCGTTCCTGCTGCCGCAGCCGCTGGCGGCGATTCGCGACCTGGTCGGCGGCCAGGCGGAGTGGGTGCAACAGGCGGTCGCCCAGGTCAGCCAGGGCGGGGCCGACGTCGGCACGCCGGCGGGGGCAGTGTTGTTCAAACTGATCTGGGCGAAGTTGCCCGCGGTGACTGACCTGCTGATCGGCGCGGTTCCCGGCGAGATCGGCGCGACCTGCTCGATCGCCCTGCTGGCCGGCGGGTTGTTCCTGCTCTACCACGGCTACATCCGTTGGCCGATGGTGCTCGCGTTCCTGTTCGCCGCGGCCGCGACGGCGGCGATCGCGCCGCTGCGGATCGGCCTGCTGGACGGCGACGGCGTGCCGGCCTGGCGGTGGTTCCCCGGCGTCCAGTTCCACAACGGCATGCCGGTCGGCCCGCTGTACGTGCTCTACCATCTGCTCAGCGGGGGCCTGTTGCTCGGCGTGTTCTTCTTCGCCGGCGACATGGTCTCCAGGCCGATGACCCGCCGCGGGCAGATTCTGTTTGCGATCGGCTGTGGCGCGGGGACGATCCTGATCCGGCTGTACGCGTTCATCCCGGCTGCGCCGTATCTGTTCACCTCGGGCGCGACATACCTGGCGATCCTGCTGATGAACACCTTCACCCCGCTACTGGACCGCATCTCGCAGCCGCGGGCGTTCGGGCACTGACAAGCATCGCTACGTGACGCTCAGTAACCGGAGGCATTGGCGGCCTCGCATTCAACCCGCGAAGCGGGTGGCGGCATGTAGCCGCAGGTGAGCGCAGCGAACCTGCGGATGGTGGCGTCCTCTATCGGTAAGCCCCCGAATGGGGGCGAAGGCAGCGTAGGAGGCACGTGTGCGTCGCCTACGCCCCCATTCGGGGGCTCGCGACGTGTGTGGCGGTTACCGGGGGTTCCGCTGCGCTTCACCCCCGGCTAGACGCCTTCGCCCATTTCGCGGGCTATCCTGCTCCGCCTTTATTTTCCCAGCGAAATCAGTATGATCTTGCGAATTATGAGTAAGCAGAAGCAGACGAAATCGAAGCAACAGCCCGTCGCCGAGCCGCCGACTGCGCCAGAAGCCACTGCGCCGGTTGAGGTCGAGCAGGCGGCGGTCGTGTCCGAGCCCCAGGCGGAGCCCGTTGCGGAATCTCCCGTCGCCGAGCCGGAACCGGAGCCCGCGATCGAGGAAGAGGCCGACGCCAGCGTTGTGCAGGCGGCCGAAGACGGAAAGCTGAGCGAACTGGCGGCCCGGATCGAGGCGATGCTGCTGGCCAGCGACGAGCCGTTGACGCCATCGCGGCTGAGCACGTTGGCCGGGGCCACGCGCAAGCAGACCCGCGACGCGGTGGCCGCGCTGAACGCAGCCTACGAGGCGGGCGGCCACAGCTTCCGCATCGAGGAGATCGCCGAGGGCGTCCAGATGCTCACGCTCGGCCGCTACAATGACCTCCTCGAGCAACTGCTCGCGGTCCGCAAGGACAGCAAGCTCAGCCAGGCGGCGCTCGAGACGCTGGCGGTGGTGGCCTACAAGCAGCCGGTCACGCGGGCGGACATCGAGATCGTCCGCGGCGTGGCTTGCGGCGAGGTGCTCCGCAGCCTGATGGAAAAGCGGCTGGTGAAGATCGTCGGCCGGGCGGAAATCCTCGGCCGGCCGATGCTGTATGGCAGCACGCGGCGGTTCCTGGAGGTTTTCGGGCTGCGAGCCATCGAGGACCTGCCGAAGGCGGAGGCGCTGACCGACCCGGACAAGAAAGACCTGGGCCCGAGAGAGGAAGTGCAAAATGCAAAATGAAAAGTGAAAAGTGCAAAATGTGAAGCGAGAAATCGTGATTCATTTGCCATTTTGCATTTTTCATTTTGCACTTTGCATTTCCGACTCTTGATTTTGAATTGGAGAAGCCATGTCGAATCCCAAGAAGATCGTGCTCGCGTATTCCGGCGGGCTGGATACCTCCGTCATTCTGCCTTGGCTGAAGGAACGCTACCCGGGCGTGAAGGTGGTCGCGTTCGCGGCCGACCTGGGGCAGGGCGATGAACTCGACGGGCTCAAGGCGAAGGCCAAGGCCAGCGGCGCCGACCAGGTGGTGGTCAAGGACCTGCGCCAGGAATTCGCCGAGCAGTTCTGCTTCAAGGTGCTCAAGGCCGGTGCGGTCTACGAGCATGACTACCTGCTGGGCACGTCCATCGCCCGGCCGCTGATCGCCCGCGAGCAGGTGGCCGTCGCCCACGCGACCGGCGCCGACGCGGTCGGCCACGGGGCCACGGGCAAGGGCAACGACCAGGTGCGGTTCGAGCTGACCTACATGGCGCTCGACCCGTCGCTGGCGATCATCGCGCCGTGGAAGGACCCGGCCTTCAAGCTGCGCAGCCGGGAGGCGGCCGTCGATTACGCCGTCGCCAAGGGCATTCCCGTTCCGACGACCAAGAAGAAGATTTACTCGCGCGACCGGAACCTGTGGCACATCAGCCACGAGGGCGCGGACCTGGAAGACCCCGCCAACGAGCCCAAGGACGACCTGTGGGTGCTGTCGGTGCCGGTGAGCAAGGCGCCGAACCGGGCGGAGTATGTGACGATCGATTTTGTCGCGGGTGTGCCAACGGCGCTAAACGGCAAGCCGATGCCGGGGCACAAGATCATCCTGAAACTCAACGAGATTGCGGGCCGGCACGCGGTCGGGCAGGCCGACCTGGCGGAAAACCGGCTGGTGGGCATCAAGAGCCGCGGCGCCTACGAGACGCCGGGCGGCACGGTGCTCTGCACCGCCCACCGGGCGCTGGAGTCGATCACGCTCGACCGCGAGACGATGCACTACAAGCAGCAGGTCGCGCTCAAGTATGCCGAGCTGGTCTACTACGGCCAGTGGTTCACGACCATCCGCGAGGCCCTCGACGCCTTCATCGACCGGACGCAGCAAGACGTGACCGGCCGGGTGAAGATCAAGCTGTTCAAGGGCCGGGCGACGCCGGCGGGCGTGACCAGCCCGAAGACGCTGTACAACCTGGACCTGGCCAGTTTCACGATGGGCGGGTTGTACAACGAGGCGGACGCGATCGGCTTCATCCGGCTGTTCGGCCTGCCAATGAAAGTGGAGGCGCTGCTGCGCGGTAACAATAAGAAGAGTTAGGGGAGGAAATGGGGGCAGAACAACAGCTTCTGCCCCCTTTTCCGATCGCCGCTTTTTCGATCCTTTGCTGTTCCGTAACAATCGACCGATCCGGGAGCAACGCGATGGCAAAGAAGAAAGCGAAGAACAACAAGAAACAGAGCAAGAAGATTGTCTATCGCTCGGTTTTGAAACAGGGCACCTGGAACGTGGTAACTGGGAAACTCAAGTCCGGCCCGGGACGGCCCGGGAAGGACAAACCCGTTTTCAGCGTGGTTGCGGAGAAGATCCCCTTCATCGCCCTAACCGAGGTCAAGAAGGACATGCTGAAGTACGGCGCTCTCACGGACGGCGTCTACTTCGCCCACGATTCCATGGGTGTTCCGCGATACGGAGGACGCGGTCAGATCTTCAAGCGACTTGCGAAGCACAGGCGAAAGCACCCATTGGAACTCTTGTACTTCTCGTTCTACATTATCGAGGCGAAGAACCACGAGCGCGAGATCGAAACAGCAATTCTTCGCGCCGCCGGGCCACAAATGATCCTCAATACGCGTAAGGTGAGTCAGGGGATCGACCCTGGGGATGTCCGGGACTACGAGCCCGGAACGGACTTCTACGAACGGCAGCGGATCAGGGGCAAGAAGACAAAGAAGAAGCGATAACCGGGCACAGGGGGTCGAAAGGGTCAGGTCGGAAAAGGGATCAGAACCCATTCTCCTCGCGTCGACCGTCTTCATCACGTACGGCGTGTCGCCGGCGCACCCGACCTTGGAGTGCGGGGGCGCAGACCCCGCTTTGGCTGGGCGAGTGGCGGATTGCAGTCCAACCAAAGCGGGAGCTGCGCTCCCGCACTCCACAAAAGGAAACTCCGCGTCGTTGCCTTCGCTGTCTGCGGGGTGCGGTGTCGCAGCCGCGTAGCGGCAAGGCGCCGCTTTGGCTGGGGCGTGAACTTGTGCCCGCCTCCAACCAGTGGCGTCTGGGCCGCCGCACCCCAAGGTCCGCGGCGCGGGCGAAAGAGGCCACGGAATCCCATATAACCGCAGCCAGTCGCGGCTGGGACGTTCCGCCGGTCGACGCCGACCTCGGCTACCGGAGCGCCGATAGAACGCGGCCAAAGCGACAGGTTGCGGTCCCGGCCGAAACCCCGGCCAGCCAACGAGTACCGAAATACACGCTGCCATAAGTGCAGTAAACAGTTTCGCAACGTCTCCGCAAACACTGGGGTTAGGCAAAAACCGCGGGCAAACGCCCTCGTTTATCGGTGCGGTCACTGTCGCACACTGTCGCGTGTGTGCGGATTACAGTCCCGTGCAGCGGTTCCTGGAGGGCCACGCTCCGTCGTGGCCGGGGCCGGGACGCAACGCGAGAAGGCGCGGACCCGACGGAGCGGGTCCCTCCAGAATGACCTCTGGCCATCTGGGCTGACTGGGCCGTTTTGGCCAACCCGTAATATGGGCCGTTTCGGGCAGCATGTGATTGGCTGGCCGGGGGTTGCGGCACGAAATCATCGTTGGTGCTCAGAATTGTTCCACGTGGAACATTGCCGGGCGGGGGGACTTGGACAGACCCCCACCGCGGCTGAAGCCGCACCTCCCCCGCTACGCGGGAGAGGCGTGATACGAAGCTTGTTCCACGTGGAACATTGCCGGCCGGGGGGACTTGGACAGACCCCCACCGCGGCTGAAGCCGCACCTCCCCCGCTACGCGGGAGAGGCGTGATACGAAGCTTGTTCCACGTGGAACATTGCCGGCCGGGGGGACTTGGCCAGGCCCCCACCGCGGCTGAAGCCGCACCCCCCCCGCTGCGCGGGAGAGGCGTGATA
>JAQTVL010000199.1 GCA_028706835.1 Phycisphaerae bacterium
TACACGTATCTCGATTTCGTCCGCCAGGCCGCCGCCACGGGCATCAAGGCAACCACCATCGGCGCCAGCGGGCTGGACGACCAGGGCGAGTTTGTCTGGCGGCAGATCGCCCAGTACACCATGGGCCTGTTCGTGTTCCTGACCTACGGCGAGAAGGGCGACAGCGCCGCCGGGTCGCCCGCACTCGTCAGCCATCACACCGGCACGAACTGGAAGTCGCGCAACCTCGACGCCATCATCGTCCAGTCGATCGCCCGGGAGCTGTCGCACCTGGCCGACCAACCCCCAACCCGCGACGCCGACTACTTCGAGGCCTCGCCCGTCGCCAGCGTGGCCAACGACCAAGTCATCGCCAAACTGCTCGACGAGTGCATCCGCCAACTGGTCGACTACTCGCAGGTTCGGCTGACCTCCGGCACGACTATCGCGGTGGTCCCGCCAGTTGGCGAGGCCGGCGTGACCGCAGCGCTGTCCGCCTCGCTGCACGATCGGCTGAGCCTGGCGATTTCCCGGTGCGACACGTTCAAATTGGTCGAGCGCGACCAGTTGAAGAAGGTCTTGAACGAGATCGACCTGAACGACGTGTTCGCATCGGACCACGCCAGCTCGACCGGCAAGCCCCTCGCGTCGGGAAGCCCCATCCCCGCGAACATGCTCGTTCTCAGCCGCATCCGCCAGGCCGGCGGGAATTGCGAAATGCTCGTCCGCATGGTCCGCGCCGACAGCAGCGAGATCGTGTCGGCAACGATGCTGCGTATCGACCCACGCCTGCTCGTCACCGCGGACGAAGCGGAGTAGGCGTGCGATCCCGCCATCCGCTTGCGTCTTTGCAGCGCGGCGATATCCACGACTCCCGGCGAAGGTGCAAGCGATGTCGTCGCGCCCGCATTTCCGCCCTTGACGCCCGTCGATGCGGTATAATGACAGGACCATCGCCAAACCAAAGGAGCGCGTCATGTTGGCACGGATGCCACTCGTCGTTGCGGGTCTAATTTCCTCCTTCATGCCGGCTGTCAGTTCCCCGGCCGCCCGAAACCGGGCGCCGGCCGCCCCCATTCAGCCGGTCTCAGCCGACCAGGCCGCCATGATCGTGCTCAAGCGGCCGGAGATGGGCGCACTGGCCCACCGGATCGAGACCGCCAGCCACCGGCAAACCCAGTTGGCGATCATGCACGACGGCGAGCGGCCGCAGTCGATCCGCGGCGTGCGTTACTGGGTGATCGGCGTGTACGAACGCCACGACACGACCATGCCCCGCCGCGGCACGCTGCTGGTCCGCGTGCGCGACGGCCTGTTGTTCGGCCAGGAAATATCCACCGGCAGAATCATCACCTTCCGCGACTGGGCGCAGCGCGAGGGGCTCAGGTATCACGAGAAGCCCGTCGTCAAGGCGACTTCGACGCAGCACAAGCACGTCGCCAAGAGGCATCACACCGCCCCTGCGCCGGTTGCGACCCGAACGCCCAGCCCACGGCGCACGCCCGCGTTGCGCGGGCCGATCAGCGATTGACCAACCGCAACATGCACGCGGCCCGTGCCGAACATTCGCCCGGCGGATCGGGTAGAATGCGCCGACATGGGCGAACGGCGGAAGATACTGGTCGCGATGAGCGGTGGAGTCGACAGTTCCGTCGCGGCGGCGCTGTTGCGCGAGGCCGGGCATGACGTCGTCGGCGTGTTCATGTGCATGAACGCGCCCTTTCCCCAGCGAACCGCCGACGCCCCACTCCGCCAGAGTTGCTGCTCCCCGCAAGACAGCGCCGACGCGCGAGCCGTCTGTGCCCGCCTCGGCGTGCCGTTCTATGTGCTGAATTTCCAGGACGAGTTCGCCGGGCTGGTCGATTACTTCGTCGACGAATACAATCGCGGGCGGACGCCAAACCCCTGCGTGCTGTGCAACAGCCGGCTGAAGTTCGGCCGGCTCCTCGACTACGCCGCGACGATCGGCGCGGACGCCGTGGCCACCGGTCACTACGCGCGCGTCGTCGCGACGGAGGCGGGGCCGCGATTGGCGCGGGCCGCGGACGACAGCAAGGACCAGAGCTACGTGCTGTTCGACCTGCCGCGACAGACGCTCGCCCGCGTCGTGCTGCCGCTGGGCGACTGGGCCAAGGCCGACGTGCGAGCCAAGGCGAGCGCGATCGGCCTGGCGGTGTCTGACAAGCCCGACAGCCAGGACATCTGCTTCGTGCCCGACGGCGACTACGGCTCGCTGGTGGAGGCCCGCCGGCCGGGCGCGGTTCGGCCCGGCGACGTGCTCGACGCGGCCGGCAAGGTCGTTGGCCGGCATCGCGGCTACCAGCACTACACGATCGGCCAGCGCCGCGGGCTCGGCATCGCCGCCGGCTCGCCCATCTACGTGACCGCGATCGATGCGGCCGCCAACACCGTGACGGTGGGGCCGGCGGAGGCGCTGCTGCGGCGATCGCTGACCTGCTCGCAGATGAACTGGCATATCGACGCCGGAGAAATCGCGTCTGAGCCATTTCTCGTGCGGGCGTGGGTGAAGATACGCTACAAGGCGACGCCGGCCACGGCGACTGTGCGCGTGATCGGGGCCGGGCGGGCGAGCGTCGAGTTCGATAGGCCGGTGGCGGCGGTCACGCCGGGCCAGGCGGCGGTCTTCTACGACGACGCGGGGCTGGTCCTGGGCGGTGGGTGGATTGACTGAACGAACCGGGGACCCGCGTTCTCAGGGGATCATCGGGGCCCGCGGCGCCGGGCGCGGCGCACCGGAGAACAAGTTCTTCAAGGCCGCCGCCCAGGCCACCCCGCCGATATACAGGCTGAACGTGATGATCGCGATCATGATGTAGCAGATCGTCCGCTCCGCCCCAACCCCCAGGATGCCGATGACCAGCAGGCCGATCGCCAGGATGATCGTGCCGACGACGAACCCGAGCTCTCGCCAGTAGCCGTTGATCGCATTGGACACTTCGGAGTCCGCCGAGTCCCGGCCCAGGTCGCGCCACGCGCCCTTCTCCAGCTTCGCGCGGGCCTCGGCCCGATCGCTCTTGATCTTCGCTTGCTCGGATTCCTTGGCGGCAGCGAGTTTGTCGTCGGTTTCGCGATCGAACGCATTCTTGGCCGCAATCTCCTTGGCTGCCAGCCGGGCCTCGTTGCGGCCGCTCAGCGAGTCGCACCCGCGCGACCCGATCACGAGCACCAGGCCGACGATAAGCGCGGCGTAGCCGCCCAGTTTGACTGTCGACGCCGGGATCACCGGCGTGCCGGGCGCCTTCGGCGGCGCACCCGCAATAGGCGGAGCGGGCTGTTCGCTTGGAGGCGGGGGTGGTGGCGGGGGCGCCGCCTGTTCCCGTGGTTCCGACCAGAGGTCCGGAACGACGAGGGTGGATTTGCAGATCGGGCAACGAACCTCTTTCCCGGCGTGCTCAGGTCGAACCTGCAACTTGTGCCCGCTTGGACAGGTAATCTCGTTGCTCACGGGAGGCCTCCACAAGGATGAGGACTAGAGCCGGATGTGCGGCTCGGTGCCGGCGCCCGTTCCGCTGCCGGCGCCAGGCGTGGCGCCGGTGCCCGAGCCCGGAGTCGGCGCCGGAGCGGCGGCCGGCTTCGGCGGAAGCTTGATCACCTTGCCGACGGTAAGATTCTTCTCATCGAGGCCGGGGTTCAGCTTCACGATCTCGGTCCAGAGCGATTCCTTCCCGAGTTTGTCTTTGGCGATGGCACCGAGGCGATCGCCTTCCTTGATCACATACTCATTCGGCCCGACGGTCGGAGCCACGGGCGCCGTCGGAGTGACGGTCGGCGTGCCCGGCGTGGCGGCGGCCGGCGGCAGCTTGATCACCTTGCCGACGTGGAGGTTCCGCTCGTCCAAGCCGGGGTTGGCCTCAAGAATCTTCGTCCACAGCACGCCCTTGCCAAGTTTCTCCTGGGCGATCTTGGTCAGCGTGTCGCCTTCCTTCACGACGTACTCGTTCGGCTGAAGCGCGGCCGCAGTGCCGGGCGTGGCCGGGGTGGCCGGCGTCGCGACCGGGGCCGGCGGGGCCGGAATCTTGATCTTGATGCCCGCCGGCAGGTGATGCTCGATGTCCACGCCGGCATTGGCCTCCTTGATCAGGGTCCACTTCGAGCCGTTGCCGTAGAAGCGAGCCGCGAGCACCCAGGCGCTGTCGTTCTCCTTGGTCGAGTAGAGGCGCGTGCCGTCCGTGGCCTTCTCAAGCGCATCGTAGGCCGCGGTGGTCGTGCCCGGCGCGGGCGTTCCGCCGGACGTTGACGGCGGCACTACCGCGCCGCCCGCGGTCGGAGTCGCGCCGATGACTCCCGGAACGCTCGGCGCAACGGTCGGGGCCGGCGGAAGCACGGTGTCCAGCACCGGCGGCGGGTCAGCCACCGGCGGCGTGGAGGGCGTCGGCGCAGTCGGCCGGGTCGGCATGGTCACCGGCGGCGGAGTGGCCGCCGGGGTGTCGCTGACGACGATGCTGCCAGCCGGGGTCGCGCGCGGCGCCGGCCGAGCCGCCGGCGACGGCGTCGAGTCCGGCGTCCGCGTCGCAGCCAGGTTCACCGGCCGATCCGTGCTGGCCGCGCCTGGCTGCTTGACCAGCCAATACACAAAGATGCCCACGACCAGCAGGAACCCCAACAAGATGCCAATCTTGACGTCGTCGCGCATGGCTTGCTCCTCAGACCAGAACCCAGGGTGTATTGATCGGCCGGGTGATCCATCACCCGGCCTTTGGTTACTCCTTCGCGGGCGGGGCGGCCTCGGGCGCCGCGGGGCTCTGCGGGCCCGCCGTCGCGAGAATCTTCTTGTGGATCATCCGCGTCCAGCCCAGCAGAACGGGGGCCGCGATCGCGATGGACGAATACGTCCCGGTCACCACGCCAATGATCATCGCGAAATTGAACGCTCGAATGCCCTGCCCACCGAGGACATACATGATAATGAGCACGAGGAACACAGTCAAGCTGGTCAAGATCGTTCTGCTGAGCGTCTGGTTCACCGACGCATCGATCGACTGGCTGGTCACGTACGACAGCCGGCCGCGGTTCTCGCGGATGCGGTCGAACACGACGATCGTATCGTTGGTCGAGTAGCCGATGACGGTCAGCACGGCCGCGACGATGGTCAGGTCGAACCGGAAATCGCCGATCATCAGCGCCTGGCCCAGCCACGTCGGAGCGATGTACTTGGAGATGGCCACCATGCCAATCACGACGGCCGCATCGTGGAAGATCGGCACGATCGCGCCGAGCCCGAACAGCCAGTTCCCGAACCGCACCCAGATGTAAATCATGATCGCCACCATCGACAGGATGATGGCCAGCAACGCCTGGCCGGCCAGATCGCTGGCCACCGACGGGCTGAAGTAGGTGACGGAGTTGAGCTCCTGCGGCATGGTGAGCGCGTCGCAGACAGCCGCCACTTCGGGCAGGGCGAGTTTGGCGAGCCAATTCTCGCCGGCGCTTTCGTCGCCCAACTGACTGCGGGCGACGTAGAGCACGCGAGTGAACTGGCCGGTCTGGCCGACCTCGTCCAGGCCAAGCAGTTCCCAGCCGCTGGTCAAGCCTTCGGCCTCGCCGGTCACCTGGGATGTCGGCAGGTCGGAGTACTCGGGGCTGTTCAGTTGGGCGCTGATCCGCGATCGCAGCTCCGTCAGCGCCGTCGGCGGCAGGCCGGACACGATGATGCCCACGCCGCCGCGGAACGACTCGAGGTTCGCGTCGCCGGTCTGCGGCATGTAGGCATCCGTGATGACAAACGCGCCAGCCGGCAACTTGTCCGGCAGGAGTTTCTTCGCCTGCTCAGGTGTTTGATCCGCCTTGGGCAACGCGACGTACTTCCGCCATGCGGACGCCACCGTGACCCAGTCCCCCTTCTGGGCGAACGTCACCTCGGCGCGCTTGGCGGGCAACAGGCTGGCCGTCCCCAGCCCGCCAAAGCCCTTCGGCTCGGACAGCGTCTTGACGATAGCCGCTCGGAAAGCGGCGGTCTGCTCCTTCTCCGCCGCGGGCGTGATGATCTCGAAGGTCTGGCCGACGCCCCCGCCCGCGCCGATTTCGATCCGCCGGACGCTGACGCCCTTGAACAGCGAGCCGGGGTTGCGATCCCTCAGCAGGTCCCGCAACGTCGGTTCAGTCGCTTTGGCGCCATCGGCAAGCGTCACCTGGGCCTTGGTCCCGCCGATGAACTCGACGTCGTACTTCTCTTCCGCCGGCTCGCGGATGAACACGAACAGGCCCAGCAAGATCGCCGCCAGCGACATGCCCCAGAACACGAAACGCTTGTTCATCCACCCGATCTTCGGCACGCCGATGATCTTCATCATGTTGACGTGGTTCTTGATCCAGCCGTATTCCACGGCCAACTGGAGTATCCACCGCGTGACGAAGACCGAGGTGAACAGCGAGAAGATCAGGCCGATGATCAGCGTCGTGGCGAAGCCCTTGATCTCGGTCGTGCCGACGAAGTACAGGATGACCGACGTCATGATCGCCGTCACGTGCGAGTCGATGATGACCGAGAAGGCCCGGCTGTAGCCGTTCTTGAGCGCCTGCCGCAGCGTAAGGCCCTTGGCCTGCTCTTCGCGGATGCGCTCGTCAATGAGCACGTTGGCGTCGACGGCCATGCCGATCGTCAGGATCAGGCCGGCAATGCCGGGCATCGTGAACGTCGCCTTGAGCATCGCCATCGACCCGAGCAGGTAGATGATGTTGAACACCACGGCGATATCGGCCACCAGCCCCAGCGGCACCATGTAGTAGATGAGCATGAAGACGACGACCGCGATCAGGCCGATGAGCGCGGCCTTGAGCCCGGCTGACATCTCCGCCCGCCCGAGCTGCGGATCGACGCGGGCCTCGCTGATCGGATCGTCGGACAGGCTGCCCGGCAGGGCGCCTGCCTGCATCTTCTGGGCGAGGTCCTGGGCCTCTTCCCGGCTGAAACTTCCGGAAATCTGGCCATTGGTGCTGATGGCGGACTGGATGGTCGCAATCGAGACGGCCTTGTTCTCCAGGACCGCGCACAGCAACCTCTTCAGGTTGGCGAGGGTCATCTTGTGAAACTGCACGCCGCCGGGCGAGTCGAAGGTGAAGGCGACGCTCGGGTTGGCCCACTCGTCGAGGCTCTGGTGGGCGGACCTGAACTTCCACTCCTGGTCGCTCGTGTGCTGTAGCGACTTCTCGGACGTCTGCCAGACCAGAATGTAGTTGATCCCGAGGCGCCGGCCCTGGATGACGTTGCCGGTCTTGGCCGCGGTCTGGGCATCCACCTCGACCCATCGAAACCGCTCGTCGGGGCAGTCGGTGCGCTTTTCGAGCTCTCGCTGGAGCGACTCAACCCCAGCGGCCTCGCCCGGGCTGACGGCGATGAAGAACTCCAACTTGCCCGTGCCGCGAAGCTGGCGCTTCAGGTCGTTCGGATCGTCGAGCGCCTGCTTCTGCTTGCCCCATTCGTCCGAGGCCGCGAGCAAGGCCTTGATCCGCTCTCGTCGCTCGGGATAACGTTCGAGCAGGTCCGTCAGCGGAGAGGCGACGGCTTCGCCGCGCTTGTTCTCCGGCGTACGCTCTTTCGGCGTCATGCGCCGAACCTTCTCCACTTCGGGCATGCGAATGTTGGTGGCGAGGACCTCGCGCCTGGCGGCCAGGTACTGGTCCATGGCCTTGGCCACCGCCGGGTCCATCTTCTCCGGCTGGGTGGTTGACGGGCTCTCGACCCGCGGCGCGTTCGCGCGGGCCTTGTCGAGCTTGTCCCAGGCGTCAGCCAGCGCGGCCAGCGCCGCTCTCCGCTTGCCTACGCCTCGCTCGAGCGCCAGCAGCGCGCCGCGCCTCCGTTCCGGCGACAGCCTCTCCGTTGCGTTGATCTCGCTGGGCTTGACGTCCAACTCGATCAGATCCTTCAACCGCTCCTTATAGAGTTCC